>NZ_JAJPRF010000001.1:300000-519424 GCF_021206925.1 Rhodoflexus caldus
TAAGTATAAAAATGCAAGTTCGTTGAGGATATCTGCCCTTGTGGTATCGGCTGTTGCCTTGCTAAGCCGTTGTTCAACGCTGTCCAAATACTCCGACTGAGAGTAGAGAAAACCCGGCAGCAACACTGCCACAAAAACCA
The DNA here is from genome assembly GCF_021206925.1 of Rhodoflexus caldus. Classification (NCBI taxonomy): domain Bacteria; kingdom Pseudomonadati; phylum Bacteroidota; class Cytophagia; order Cytophagales; family Thermoflexibacteraceae; genus Rhodoflexus; species Rhodoflexus caldus. The sequence goes on from NZ_JAJPRF010000001.1 coordinate 300,141, forward strand.
GAAAAGACTTTGCCGCCCTGTCTCTAAAAAAGTACTCCCCGGAAAAACGCGTCATTATGGCATTTGTGTTGGTTATTATAATATACGTAAAAAGCGACAACATTTGTTATAAAAATAACGGGTAAAGACATCTTGCCTTTACCCGTTATCATCTGATAATTATCGCGCTTATGGAATCAGTGTAATGCGATAGAAGAATGGCGAGTTATAATATACACCACCTGTAATGTTTACACCCGTATTGCGCGCGTTAAAAGCACGACCGTTGGTCAGACGAATGGTAGCATCTATCTCTATCTGGTCAGTAGCAGCTACCTGATTTACCTGTAACCCCAATGTTTGCAGCACCTCAGATAAACGAACAACCATTGTATGGCGTGGCAAACCGCTCGCTGCATTACGCGTAAAAGCTGATGCAGGAATAGAGCGGAAGTTGCGATAGGCCACGTTGTTAGTGCCGTTGGCAGGCGTTCTGTCCACAAAACGCACTTGCAAGTCATACGACTGTAAAAGCGCGCCATTCTGATTATCAACCGCTTCTATTTCGTAAGAAATCTGAGAAGCAGCGTTTCCGGCTGAAATCTGCTGGCTAGACGGATTGATGGAAATAGTGCGCATGTAAGCCCCATTTTCCAAATCAGTAATAGGTGCAACCCTGTCTATCATTTCTGTCTTGCAAGAAGCTGTTAGGGCAGCAATCGCAAGCATTGCAGAAAATGTCTTGATATATTTAAACATAGTCAAATCGTAATTAAAGTTGAAACTAACACTGAATTATCTCACAAAACCCGCAGGATTTTTATCCCAGAACACAGGCGTCTCTACGTTATTTTTTTGCTTAGCGTTAGAATTACGGTTAGCAAATACCGCAGGGTAGAAGAATGAACGAATGAAACCGCCCGGGTTAACCTCCAATGCAGGCTGCATATTGCCGGGTTTGCCGGTACGACGATACATGTTGTAGGCTTCTACACCGTTGCCATGCAATGCAATCCAGTATTCGCGCAGAACAACGTCTAAGCGTTGGTCGTCGTTTGCAGCAGCATCGTACAGCGCCAATACGCGTGTAACATAGCGGTTCACTTCGTTTTCCCAGTTGATACCGCGTGCAGCTTCAAAAGCTGTTACAACGCTGCCTTCAATGGTGCTTAACGCATAGCTTCTTACGTCTGCCATAGACTTGCGGATAGCGGATTCCAACAGTGCACGCGGGTTGCCTGTAGTGCGCAGTGTCAGTGCTGCTTCAGCAAGCATGAAGTCGGTGAAAGAAGACATCATGATTGGGTGAATACCTGCTCCTTGTGCACCTGCAACCAGCGCTACGGGCTGGCCACGGTCGTCATCAAAGCGGCCACCGGCAGGATACAAGCCCCAAGCAGTGCGGCGCAGACCATCGGGTGGAATACCTTCATTGCTCAGGTGGTCGCGACCCCAGTAGCCTAAATCGGCAAAGGTACCGAAGCAGTAAGGCATACCGGCAGGATAGTGCGCAGGTGCTTGGTTGTTAATACAACGCAACTCGTTTACATCGCGAGTGTTGCGAATAACTTGACGGTAGAAATAGAAACGAGCACGCGGGTCCGGAAATCCTTTTGACTCAACCAATGTCCACATGTAGAAATTGGACTGATAGTCGCCACCACCGGTAGGAGAATACTGGCTGGCATAACGAGGATGACGGCTGTCGGGGTTTGCCAAGTTAGCGCTGTAACGGAAAGCCATGCTTTGAGCACCTGTGCTGATTAATTGATTGCCTGCAATCAGGGCATTAATACCGGCAGTAGCAGCACTTGGGTTAGCCAAACGGCTGGTCAGTAACAACTTTAACTTGATGGTATTAGCTGCACGAATCCAGCTGTCGCGGTTACCTCTGAAGAAGTAGTCGGTAGGTACAGAAGCTGCATTGGCACCAAAGTTGGCGATAGCTCTGTCTAAGTCGGCAATGGCTGCCTGATAGATAGATTCACCGGAGTCTGTTTTAGGGTTGAAGTTATTGGCATCCAGCGCTTCGGAGAAAGGAACTTCACCAAAATAATCTACCATGGTTGCCATCACGTATGCACGTATCACGCGGGCAATACCGGCATGAACGGGCAGGTTGGCACGTTCTGACAGTTCAATAAGTGTTTTGGCATCAGTCAGAATGTTGGCATAACCGTTTGTCCAAAGAGCATCCAAGTTTTGCGGTGTATAAGCGTTGGCATATACCGCTGCTCCTTGGTTCAACATGCGCGTCAGGCGCATACCCGGGTCGCTTGCCTGATTGAAGAAGGTCGCAAAATCTAACTGTATCCTGTTGAGCAGGAAGTTAGGGCTGGCATTGCTCAGCGTTACGGCATTGGGGCTGTCCAGTAAGTCCAACTTACATGAGTTGAACAGCACAAGGCCAATGGCTAATGAAAAGACTTTTATATATTTCAACATAAGAAATCAAATTTTGAGGGATTGTTAGAAGTTAAGACGGAGCGTACCACCGAAACGACGGGAAGCAGGACCTGTCAGGAACTCAAAGCCCAAACCGTTGCCTACACCTAAACCTAAGTTATCGGTATCCAGACGCAAATACTTCGGTATGTTGATAGCACGATACCAGAGGTTGTTGCCTTGCAGCGATACGGAAACGCCCTTGAACGGTGTTTTAGCTACCAGATTTTTAGGCAAATTGTAAGACAGAGATGCCTCACGGATACGGAAAGTTGAACCGTCAAAAATACGGCCTTCATCACCAAAGAAATAGATGGAGTTAAAGTGATAATCGGATGCCGTAATCTGGATATCGTTTGGCGTACCATCTTGCTTCACACCGGGCAGAATGAAGGTTTGAGAACGGTCGAACTCTGTATCCTTGGTCAAACCGCGACCCAGCAAAGCACCTGCCGTACTGGAATACAACGCACCACCGTGGCGATATTCGAGCATCAGGTTAAAGCTGAAACCTTTGTAGTTCAATGTGTTAATCCATGAAGTATTGAATGCAGGGTTAGGGTCGCCCAGCTCGCGCAGGTTAGGGTCAGCCAGATACAAGCCACCACCATCTACAATGCGGTTGCCGTTAGCATCACGACGGAAGGCAGTACCTTTAATCATGTTGAAAGGACGTCCCGGAACAGCAAAGTTGCCTAAGTTAGTAAAGCCTGCTACCACAACCTCTTGCAACTGTCCGCCCAATTCTACTGTAATAGGTACGTTGCGGCTGAAGTTCAGCACAGTTTCCCATGAGAAATCATCTTTGCGGATAGGAGTTGCGTTTACAGCCAATTCAACACCCGTGTTACGGATTTTACCGATGTTAATGGCAGTGCTGGTATAACCTGTGGCAGGGTCAATTGGCGTGTTGGTAATCAGGTTGGTAGTCTCGCGGCGATACCATGTGAAGTCCACACCAATTTTGTTGTTGAACAGTTTGCTTTCAACACCCAACTCATATTCGGTAATTAACTCCGGCTTCAGGTTTGGGTTGCCTAAGAAATTGTCTACTGTGTGAGTCTGAGAAACGTTGCCACTTGCATCTAAGAATGCACGTGAGTTTTGGTTCAGAATATTACGTGTGCTGTATGGCGTAGGGAAACCCGCAGAAGTACCCACACCGGCACGAATTTTTAACTCGTTCAATGTGCTTGACTGAAGTCCTTCAAATGCTGTGGTAGGAATGAATGAAATACTGCCGGATGGGTAGAAAATACGGCGGTTAGCCAATTCCACAGTAGAAGTCCAGTCATTGCGGGCTGCAAAGTTGGCAAACAAGAAGTTTCTGTAGTCAGCCGTAACTTCACCGTAAACACCTATACGGGTTTGCTCTTGTGTGAAGCTGGTTGCAGCGTTATCGATAAAGTTGTTGTGGCGCATCAGACCGAATGCCAACTGGTTAACACTGCGGATGGATTGCTCATCGTAACGGTCGTTACGCATGTTGGCACCCAACTTACCGGCCAAGGTCAGTTTGTCGTTCAACTGTTTGGAATAAGACATAATTACGTCGTGGTTCCAAATCGTGTTTACGATGTCGCGGGTGAAATATGCACCTTGTACGAAGTCCACACCACCTTTGTTAAACTGAGCTTCCTGACGTTCGTTGTAAGTATCTAGACCTACGCGGTAAGTAACAGAAAGGTTCTCTGCCAAATCTACGATAACCGAGTTAGATGTAAAGAAGCGGTTAGTAATGCTTGGCGTTTTGTAGTATTTCAAAATCCAACGAGGGTTCGGAATGTCGTTACCACTGCGGAAGTAAACACTGCGGTTATCAACAGGGCTTTCAAAAGGCAATCCCATCAAATCTATGTTACGCGGGGTGTACATCACGTTTGCTAACACAGAAGGGAAACCGTTCAACGTGTTGTTACCCTGACCGGCGTTCAGTGGAGGAGTTTGCACGTCGGTATTGACAAAGTTGAATGAAGTATTGATGGTTACACCTTTCACTACTTGCGTGCGAGCACCCAAGCCCAATGTTAAACGCGCCAAATCGTTGTTGGGAATATAACCCTGCTCGCGATTGTAGCCTACTGAAACGTTGTAACTGGTAGTACCATTACCACCGCTAAGGTTGAGCGATGTATTGCTTACTATACCGGTGCGGAAGAAATCGCGCACGTTGTTCGGGAAGGTGGTAATCGGATATGGGTTATTAGCTACAAAATCAGCAAAAGCAGCTCGCAAACCGGCATCTTGCAATACTGCATACGGGTGTGAAGGGAAAGCACCGATAGACAATCCAAGCTCCTGACGGCGCTGGTACTCACTGATGCTGGGTCCCCAGTTACTGAAGAAGTAACCTGAGTTTTGTTGGAAACCACCAATATAAGTGTTTTGATACACCGGCAGAACGGCAGTGTTACCAAAAACAGACTGTGTCAGTGTAATTTCGGCAGGCTTGTTTTTAGTGCTGGCGTTCTTAGTTGTAATCAAGATTACACCGTTGCGGCCTTGGTCGCCGTAAAGTACGGCGGCAGCCAAACCTTTCAATACAGAAACGTTCTCAATGTTATTGGGGTCAATATCCAAAAAGCGGCTGGATGCAGTCTGACCACCGTTAATAAAGTTACCCTGTGCGTTAGTGGCAGAGTTAAAAGGCACACCGTCCACTACGAAGAGCGGCTGAACCGAGCCTGTAATGGAAGAATAACCGCGAATGGTAATGTTGGTACCGGTACCGGAAACACCTGATGTCTGAGTGATGTTTACACCGGCGATTTTACCTTGCAGTACGCGACCAACGTCGGCCAGTGGGCGGTCTGCAATTGCATTCTGATTAACTGTTGCAACTGCATAACCTAAGGCTCTTTTCTCACGGGCGATGCCTTGTGCTGTTACAACCACTTCGCTCAACTGCTTGGTATCAGGGGCTAACACAACATCTATGGTCGTTCTGCCACCAATTTCCACCTCCTGCGTCAGGAAGCCTACAAATGAAAATACAAGCTTGGTTGTCCCTTCCGGAACACTCAGCTTGTACTTGCCTTCACCATCAGAAACCACGCCTGTGCTGGTTCCCTTTGCCAATACGTTAACGCCGGGGAGGGGCGAATTATCCTCAGCAGAGATAATTTTACCCGAAATCACCCGATCCTGTGCATACACCGAGCACGCTATCAGCGCCCATAATGCACTGAAGAGTAGGAATCGCTTCATGCTTTGAAATTTAGTAGGTTCAACAAATTCGCGTCAATGCTACGAAAAGTATCAATGAAAATCAAAAAAACGTTAAAAAAAATCCTTACTATCCGTATAAAACTTGCTTAATTGCGGTTGTAACCTTGTTTTACATCGTAAATATGAAAAACCTCACTTCTTACGATTTCATCATTGTTGGGGCCGGCTCGGCAGGCTGCGTGTTGGCACACCGCCTTTCGGAAAATCCGGCTAACAGCGTGCTGCTGCTGGAAGCAGGCAAACCCGACAGCCATATGAAAATTCACATCCCCGGCGGCTATACGGATTTGTTTCGCACCGAGGTGGACTGGGCTTTTTACTCCGAGCCGCAACCCTTCGCCGAAAACCGCAGCATTTTTCTGCCCCGCGGCAAAACACTGGGAGGAAGCAGCAGCACCAATGCAATGGCTTATATCAGAGGACATCGGAATGACTTTGATTTGTGGGCAGCAGCGGGCAATCGGGGCTGGGACTATCAAAGTGTGCTGCCTTATTTCAAAAAATCGGAATACAACGAAACCATCCGCAACGAATACCACGGACAAAACGGGCTGTTGAATGTGAGCAATTTGGCATTTGTTACGCCCTATGGCCCGGCATTCATAGAAGCCTGTGCGCAAACAGGTATTCCAAAAACAGACGATTTCAACGGCGCACAACAGGAAGGCGCAGGCTTTTTTCAATTTACCATCAAAAACGGCAGGCGGCACAGCACGGCAACGGCTTTCATTAAAACCGCAATCAACCGCCCTAACCTCACCATCGTTACCCAAGCCCACACAACCAAAATTTTACTGGCCAACGACAAGGCAACAGGGGTAGAGTGTTTGGTAAAAGGCACTCTGCAAACTTTCAAAGCCAATAAAGAAGTCATAGTCAGTGCAGGCGCTTTTGCGTCCCCACAACTGCTCATGCTTTCGGGCATCGGCGCAACTGACGATTTACGGCCGCACGGCATAGAGGTTAAGCATCGGCTGGAAGGTGTAGGTAAAAATCTGCACGACCATTTGTTCTATCCTGTCAGTATGCTTTCTAAACAGGCAGTAGGCAAAAACCACGTGCTAAAACCACTGAACATGCTGGGGGCACTTTTTACCTACCTGACCACAAAAAAAGGCGTACTCACCACAGGGCCACTGGAAGCCAATGCTTTTGTAAAAACCACACCGGATGCCGTGCAACCCGACCTGCAACTGCACATGGCACCCGTACAGGTGGGCGATAAGTACGGAATAGACATTTATGACCTGAGCAACTATCCTACCGACCGCGATGGTTTTGTCATCTTGCCGACCCTTTTACAGCCGCAAAGCCGCGGTTATGTCAAACTGCGCTCCGCCAACCCTACCGATGCACCTGTTATTCAGCCCTTGTTCCTGTCGCAAGAAGCAGACCTGCAACTGCTGGTTAAAGGCGGCAAGATAGCACAGGAAATTTTGCAGCAACAAGCGCTCGATGGTCTGCGCGACCGCCTGCATTTCCCGCTTCCCAATATCAGCGATGACGAGTGGGCAAACCATATACGCCGTTCGTTTGAAACGGTTTATCATCCGGTAGGTACTTGTAAGATGGGCAGCGATGAACTTTCGGTAGTCAATGAACGGCTGCAAGTGCATGGTATCGAGGGCTTGCGCATAGCAGATGCGTCTATTATGCCGCGCATAGTATCGGGCAATACCAATGCTGCCTGTATTATGATTGGCGAAAAAGCAGCCGATATGGTACTGGCCGATTACGCGAACAGTTAAGCAAGCAACACAAATTGGTATGGCGGCATTTTGGAATTAGCATAAAAAGCGCAAGTGGTTTGCGGAAATCTTTTGTGTAAATTATTGAAAAGCAAGTATTTAAACCTGATAGTTCGTGGAGTTCTGTCAGGTTTAAATGTAAAAAGCAGTGGCAACCCGCTTGCTCTATTATGCACTTTTTAATTTGACTGATTGCTAAATTGCAGCATGTTTTTCCTGTTTTCCAAACTACTGACTTTCCTGATTAACCCCTTGTTCTGGCTGATGGGTGGGCTTTTGTGGGCATGGCTCACCCGAAATGCCAAAAGGCGCAAACATCTATTGATTGCCGTAACTGTTACCTTTTGGCTGCTGGGCAATCCGTGGCTTGCCAATGAAGTTTTGCTGCAATGGGAAGTCCCCCCTACTCCGTTTGCCAATGTGCCGAACGATAAATACAAAGCCGCCATCGTGCTGATGGGCATGACGCAGGACAGCAAATCGCCCAAAGACCGAGTGTATTTCATGCGCGGTGCCGACCGACTGCTGTATGCCATCAGGCTTTACAAAGAGGGCAAGGTAAAAAAGATAATCATCAGCGGAGCGTATATTGACAAGCTGTCTGCCATTGCAGCCAAAGGAGCAAATAACGTTGTTTCCATTTGCCGAATGGCAGGCATACCCGATGAAGATATTCTCACGGATGAATTATCGCTCAACACACATGAAAATGCGGTTTACACCGCACAACTGTTGCAAAAAAACGGCATCAGCCCCGCCGAGTGCATCATGGTAACATCGGCTTTTCATATGCGCCGAGCAATGCTTTGCTTTCGGAAACAGGGCATTGAGGCGCTGCCGTTTCCTGCCGATTTTTACAGTGAAGACCGCTTCTTTGACATTGGGCGCATGACCGTACCCTCTGCAGTTGCCATTGACCGATGGAATATTCTGCTCAAAGAATGGACAGGGATTGTCGTATATCGGCTGGCAGGCTATATCTAAAACTTATTTTTCCACATCATGGATTCTACCGGCTTTTCGTGGCGTTCGTTATACTTGGCGGATGGCTTGCGGTTGTAATAATGCCTGATTTCACCCTGAATGGTAAAGAAAATAAGCTGCCCAATGGGCATTCCGGCATATACCCGCACGCGTTGGGAAACCGATATTTCAAGCGTCCAATGATTGCAAAAACCTACATCGCCTTTGCCTGCCGTAGCGTGAATATCAATCCCCAGCCTGCCTACGCTCGACTTGCCTTCCAGAAACGGCACATGCGCATGGGTTTCGGTGTATTCTTGCGTAACACCTAAGTAAAGTTTACCCGGTTCTAACACGTAGCCTTCTTCCGGTATTTCAAAGGTGCTGATGGTATTGTGTCTGCGGGCATCCAGCACCTCTTCATCATAAGTGGCGAGCCATTTTCCCAGATGTACGTCATATGAATTGGTGCCAAGACACTCTTCGCGAAAAGGCTCAATAACAATTTGGCCTGATTGAATATGTTTTAAAATTTCAAGGTCGGTCAGAATCATAAGCAAAAGAGAATTTACGAATTAAAAAATAAGCCCCCGCAGCAGAGGCGAAGGCTTATTCAGACAAAAAAGCAACAGTCAAATTATTTTTTTGTCGTGCGTTTTTTCAGCGTAACCTCTGCTTTGGGTGCTTCGTCTTTAGCGGTTTTCTTCACAAGGTCAGGATTGCTTACCGGTAATCCTAAACAGGCTTGCGAAGTAAACTCGCCCCAAGTCAGGTTCATTTGGCCTTCTTTGTTCTTTTTCGCACGTTCAATGGCCATATTGGCAGCAGCTTCTACTACCCACTCAAAATTTTCCTGACCTACCGAGTGCACGTCGGCATCGGGTGCAGGGTTACAGAAGTCAATTGCATATGGAATACCGTCGCGAACGGCAAATTCGGCAGTATTGAAATCGTAGCCAAGTGCTTTGTTGAGGCGCAACACATAGTCTTTTATGGTTGCCAGCAGTTTTTTAGCAGCAGCGCCTGTTGCTTTGGTTTCGGCCACATAGCGCAAATGATGCGGATTGCGCGGCTCATAAGGCATAATGCGCACATCTTTTTGGCCGATGCAATAGCAGCGGAAGTAATCGGTAAACTGGATTTCTTCTTGCAAAAGCATCACCAAATCGCCTGTTTCGGGGTGCTTGCTGTAAAAATCGCCTAAGCTGTTGAGTTTGTAAACATTTTTCCAGCCACCGCCTGCATGAGGCTTCATATAAGCAGGGAATCCGATGGTTTCCCATGCTTTTTCCCAGTTGTAGTGGCCGAAAAGGTTAGTAAATGAGTGTTCGTTTGTATCGGGTGGCATCCGGTGAGAAGGCAGCAGCACTGTTTTAGGTACGGGAACACCTATTTTGGTTGCCAAGCAGTTGTTAAAAAACTTTTCGTCTGCGCTCCACCAAAACGGGTTGTTGATAACAGCCGTTCCGTTGAGAGCCGCATTTTTCAGATAGGCGCGGTAGAAGGGTACATCCTGAGAAATGCGGTCAATAATAACGGCATAGCCGGAAGGCTCGCCCTGCTCAACACTTTCTATAGACACAGGCTCTGCAATAATATTTTTGCCTTGTGTTTTCTGATTTACGCGTTCAACAAATGCCTGTGGAAAGGTTCTTTCTTTTCCGTGTAAGATGCCGATTTTTTTCAAAGTTATAGGAATTAAGGTTGGACAATGCAAATTTACAAAGCTACGTACATCATTTACAAGTATTTAGCTCAATTGTCGGTGTTTTTTGCCAGCCAGTCTTCGGGGTTGAGGCTTTGCCGATTTTTCCATATCTGGAATTGGAGCATCGGGTATCCGTCGCGGTTCAAACCGACAGTACCCAGCACTGCGCGGGCTTTAACGCGGCTGCCTACCTTTACCGCAACATTTTGCAGGCGCGCATATATGCACAGATAATCATCGTGCTGCACAATCACTACCCAGCCCATATCAGGGTCTTGACTGACAACTGTAACCACGCCGTCAAACACACTTCGCACAGGCTCGTTGCGCATGGTGAGAATATCTATTCCCAAATTCTCAATTTCTATGTTAGATATGCCCGGGTAGTTATGAATACCGAATCTTGATGCAATAAGATTGTATTTATCTACCGGCCAAGGCAGCAGCGATTTGTTTTCGGCAAACACATTGTTGCGTATGCTGCCTGTCGGTGTGGCTTTCGCCGCTCCTGAATATTGAGGGCGGGTTTCTGCTGCCTTTCCTGCCGACTTGGCGGTCGTTGTTTTATTACGCACGGCATTTACGGCCTCTGGTTGCGGCACGGCAGCTATGGCGTTGGTTTTGGAGTTGTTCCAATCTGCACCTCTGGCGGCCAAGATATTATCTATTTCCCTTGTGATGGACTTGTTAAATCTTTCTAATGCCTCCTTGCGTTCTATGAAATCTTTTTCTCGCTTTTGCAGTTCCTTCACTCGCAGGTCAAGTTCTTTTCGTTGCTGCATTTCAAAGGCAATGTTACTTTTCAGCGACTGTTCCGTTGCTTGGCGGAGTTGCTCCAATTCAGCCAATTGTTTTTTGCGCTCCGTCAATTTCTTGACTGTCGCCGCAATGGCATTTAGCTGCTCTCTTCGCGTGCGTTCGTACTGCGTCAGGTTATTTTTCTTTTGATTAACATCGTTCCATGAATCTATGGCAAGCAAGTTGGCCGTAGCATTCTTTGGCTGATTTTCCTGCTTGGAAAGTTCAAAGATGGTTTTCTGATAATTCTGCCGCAATTGTGCTTCATCCTTTTCAAGCGCTTCTATCAGTTCCTGCGTTTCCCTAATCTGCTCTTGAATCCATGCCTGCTTTTCCTGAACAATCTTAATCTCTTTGATGTAGCGCTCCAAAATGGTCTTACGTGTCAGATACTCACTCAACGTAGCCTCTTTTGTTCTGCCCGTTGAGATAATCGTTTGATTCAACTCTTCTATTTTCTTCTGATTTTTGAGCCGCACCGTCTCCAATGAATCAAGATTGTTGTTCCTTTGCGCATAGATTTCCCTACAAGCAAATAAGAAGCACAATGTTAGCAGGATGTTTCGCATGGGTAAATCAAGTGAGAGTTGTCTGAGGGGAATGCAGATGTTGAGCTTCAAATTTATGCAAATTTAACAGAATGAAAAAGGCACTTTTCATAGACCGCGACGGCACCATCATTGTTGAACCACCTGATGAACAGATAGATTCATACGAAAAACTGGCGTTTTTGCCCGGCGCTATCGGGGCACTGGCAAGGATAGCAAAGGCAGGTATTTATGAACTGGTGATGGTAACTAACCAAGATGGTTTAGGCACGGCAAGTTTCCCCGAAGACACCTTCTGGCCTGCTCATCAAAAAATGTTGGATATCCTCGCTGCGGAAGGCATTCTGTTTGATGCCATACATATTGACCGATCTTTCCCGCATGAAAACCTGCCCACACGCAAACCCGGAACGGCTATGCTCACGGCGTATATGGACGGGAGCTACGACCTTGCCAACAGTTTTGTCATCGGCGACCGTTTGACCGATGTACAACTTGCCGAAAATCTGGGCTGCCAATCGGTGTTGATAGGCAAAACCGATGAGCGTGCTGCCCTCTGCACTTCGGACTGGCACCAAATCGCCGATTTTCTGCTGGCAGCCAATGGGCGCAGCGCTACCGTTCACAGAAAAACCAACGAAACAGATATTCGGGTTACGCTTCGGATGGATGGCAAAGGACGGTCGGAAATGGCAACAGGGCTGGGCTTTTTTGACCATATGCTCGACCAACTGGCGCGCCACTCGGGCTGTAGCCTTGAAGTACAGGTCATCGGCGATTTGCACATAGACGAACATCATACCATAGAAGACACCGCGCTGGCACTTGGAGAGGCTTTTGCGCGTGCATTGGGCAATAAAAAAGGTATCGAGCGTTACGGCTTTGCCATACTGCCCATGGACGATGCACTGGCACAAGTAAGCATTGACTTTTCCGGCCGCCCTTGGTTGGTCTGGAACGGCAAGTTCCACCGCGAAAAAGTGGGACAAATGCCTACGGAAATGGTTTATCACTTTTTCAAGTCGTTCTCCGATACGGCCAAATGCAACTTAAACATGCAGTTTTCAGGCGATAACGACCACCATCAGATTGAAATTCTGTTTAAAGCATTTGCAAGAGCCATCCGTTCGGCTATTGCCCTGCGCCCGGGCGATACGAGCATTCCAAGCACCAAAGGCATTTTATAATGCCCGAGCGGTATGGCACTAATTTTGGGCATATGGCAACGAGGTGCTGCTAATGGAGAAAGCCTACTAAACTTACTCAGTCCGTAAACATGTCATTGGTTTTTAATAAACAGCGGTTGCTGCTGATGGCAGCCGTTTGTTTTGGTTTTATTGCAACAGCGAGTGCACAGCGCTACGAGGTAGGCGCAGGCATAGGAGCAGGAAACTACAAAGGAGATGTCGCCCCTGCCTTTCGCGTAGAAAATTCAAAATTGGGCGGAAATATTTTCTTCCGCTACAATCCTTTTTACTTTCTCAGCCTACGTGCCAACCTGATGGTAACTGACCTGATGGGGCGCGACAGCATTTTTGCAGACCCTTTTCAGCAAAAACGCGATTTCTATTTCCGCAGCAATATGCGGGAGCTTGCACTTACAGCCGAATATAATTTTTTCAATTTTCGGAAAACCGACCGGCGGCGGATGGAAAAATGGTGTCCGTTTCTGTTTGGAGGCGTAGCCGTAGCCAATCACAGCGGAAAAACCAACTATTTGGACAATCGCGACTATGGCGGCACACACGTTGTCATTCCTTTTGGCGTGGGCGTAAAGCACTATATGCACCCCAACTGGAATCTGGGATTTGAATTTGGCGCACGCAAAACCTTCACCGACCGCATTGACGGGATTGACTTCAATGAAGCGAATACCAAGTTCCGGCAAAGCAACCCGTACAGCAAAGACATGTACTATTTTGCGGGCATTACGCTGAGCTACGTATTCTATTCAGTGCGCTGTGCCGAGCCGTTTGCGGCAGACTAAGCCGCCATTTCTTTGTACTGCATTTTGTGCAGGCGGGCGTAGTAGCCACCCAGTGCCAGCAGTTCGTCGTGTTTGCCCATTTCTTTGATTTCGCCTTTGTCCAGCACAATAATGCGGTCGGCGTTTTGAATGGTGGCCAAGCGGTGTGCAATGATAATGGCCGTTCTGCCTTTCATCATTTTGCCGATAGCATCCTGAATCATTTTTTCGGTTTCGCTGTCCACCGAAGAGGTAGCCTCATCTAAAATGATGATGTCGGGGTTATACACCATTGCCCGAACGAACGAAATCAGTTGTCGCTGGCCTACGGAAAGCGTGGCACCGCGCTCCATCACGTTGTAGTCAAAGCCGCCGGGCAGCCGCTCAATAAAGGACAGCGCACCCACCAACTCAGCCGCTTTTTGCACTTGCTCCAAGGTTATTTCCTCATTACCAAGCGTAATATTGTCCATAATGCTGCCCGAAAACAGGAATACATCCTGCAATACAATACCTATGCGGCGGCGGAGAAAATACAACTCGTACTCGCGAATATCTACCCCGTCGAACAAGATGCGCCCCTGATTAACGTCGTAGAATCGGCTGATGAGGTTGATGGTAGAAGATTTGCCGGCACCCGTAGCACCTACGAGCGCCACTGTTTGCCCGCGATGTGCTTCAAAATTGATATTTTTCAGTACGTAATCTTCGTCGTTGTAGGCAAACCAAACATTTTCAAAAGTTACATCCCCCCTGATAGAAGCAGGCCGATACGTACCCGTATTTTGAATTTGCTCGCGACTGTTGAGAATTTTCATCAGGCGGTCGCCGCTGACAATGCCCATTTGCAGCGTATTAAAACGGTCAGCAATCAGACGAATCGGGCGGAAAAACATGGAAATATACATGATGAACGCCACCAACGTACCAAGCGTCAGGTGCTCTTGTATCACGCCTTTTGCACCGTACCAAACCAACATGCCTGTTGCAATTGCGCCAATCACTTCGGCAACAGGGAAGTAGATGGAATAATATTTTACCGATTTGAGGTGCGCCTTGCGATGTTCACGATTGATTTCTTTAAATCGCTCAAACTCCCGTTGCTCGCTGCTGAAAATCTGTACAATGCTCATGCCCGTAATATGTTCCTGCACAAACGAATTGAGGTTGGCAACCGCCACCCGCACCGAATTAAACGCCTTCTTGATTTTTTCCTTAAAAATATAAGTAGCCACAAACAGCAGCGGAAAAGTGCTGAGACTGACCAAAGTAAGCCGCCAGTCGGTGTAGAGCATCAACCCAAGAATAAACAGCAGTTGCAATAAATCGCCGACAATGGCCGCCAGCCCTTCGGTGAATACGTTATTGAGTGTTTCTACGTCGGAAATGTTGCGGGTTACAAGCCTGCCGATAGGTGTACGGTCAAAATACTGTGTTTTGAGCGAGAGCAAATGCTTGAACAGCGTAATGCGGATATCGCGGATGACATGCTGCCCCACCCAATCGGAAAGATAAGAATTGCTGAATTGCACCAATGCCTGCACCAATGCCAAACCAATCATCAGCCAAACCATCCGCACCAGCCCACCCATGTCATTGTGAGCAATGTGATGGTCAATCGTGTATTGAATCAGGTACGGGCGCAGCGGCGACAAAAGCCCCATCAGCACGGTTAATACTATCAGCAGATAAAAGCGGCCGATGTAAGGTTTGACAAACTGAAAAATTCCCGCGAGAACTTTGCGGTCAAAAATCTGGCCTGAAGCCGTTTCCTGTTGTGCCATACAATCCGAAGCCGGAGAAAAAAGGTAATAAATGAGGGTAATTCAAGCGGTTGATAAGAAGAAGCGTACGCAAAATTGCTCAAATTAGTTCAATAAACCCCGCAGAGAATTAACTTTGTAACCGGTTCAAACCTAACTTTGTTATTCATGCAGCACATACAAGCCATTTTATTGCAGGCGGCAAGTAGCGGTTCTTCCATTGCCAACCTGATTTTTATTGCGGGCATCATTCTGGTATTCTATTTCTTCATGATTCGCCCGCAGCAAAAACGTCAGAAAGAACAGAAAAAATTCATAGAGTCTATCGCCGTAGGCGACCATGTAGTTACCATCGGGGGTTTACACGGCAAAGTTGTTGCCATAGAAGGCAATTTGGTACATTTGGAAGCCGACAAAGGCGTTACGCTGAAATTTGAAAAAACGGCTATCTCGCTGGAACAAAGCAAAGGCCAAGGCACTCCTTCGGTAACATCATAAGCACGGTTTGAAGATTACCGCCGCCATATTGCAGGCACTCAGGCAGGAACTGAGCAACTTCGGACGGTGGGACTGGAGCGCTATCACGCTGAGTTTCATCGTGGCAGCGCTCCTTTGGCTTTTTAATGCGCTGAACAAGAACTACACAACCAAAATCAGCGTACCGGTTCTGTTCAGAACGCAGGCAACCAATGTGGTTGCGCTGCAACCGCTGCCCGAAAAAATGGACGTACTCATCAGCGGAACAGGTTGGGGGCTGATAAAAACTTATTTCCGAAAGGATGTCCCCGCTACTGTTTTTGAAATACAGGCGCCCCTGCAAACATCGTTCATAGCCACGCGCCGGCTGATTCCGCAATTGAGCGAAAACCTGCCCGGTGCCAAAATTGAACGCTGTGAGCCCGATACGCTCCGCTTCCATTTTGAGCCGATTCGCGAGTACGAGCTGACGCTGCCTATGGGCTACGAACACATCAGCCTTGCCGAAGGGCATCGCTTTTTGTACCCTCCCAAGGTTAGCCCGCGCCGCATTAAAATTCAGGGGCCGCCTTCCAATCTTAAAAAGGCAGCACAATTAATCAGGTACGAATTTGCCCAATCGGGAATCAGCGGCACATTCAGCGACATTGTACGGATATCATTCCCCAAATCGAGCTTTATCACAGCCGATTTGAATCAGGTGCATGTCAGTTTCCAAACAGCATATTTCATTCGCAAAGAGCGCCCGGTAGCTATTGAACTGAAAAACTTCCCTGCCGACAGTTCCGGAACGGTACAGCCCAATACTGCCAAAGTGGTATATTACACCCTGCCAACCAACGAATTGACCACCGATACAACCGCTATCAGGCTTTGGTTAGACTGGCGCAAGGTGCGCTGGAAAGACTCCACCCTGCTGCCCGACTTAATTACCACCGAAGATTTTTTTGAACCCAAGGTCGTTCCACCTGTTTTTAAAGTCAGCTATGCTAAAAGTAGGAATAACGGGCGGAATCGGTAGCGGAAAAAGTACCGTATGCCGCATTTTTGCCGTGCTCGGCATACCTGTGTACGATGCCGACAGCCGCGCCAAATGGTTGCAAACCCACGACGAATCACTGAAAAATCAGATTATACATCACTTCGGCACGGCAGCTTATGCGGCCGATGGTTCGCTGAACCGCAGCTACATGGCAGCACAGGTTTTCAATCAGCCCGAAAAGTTGCAATTGCTCAACAGTTTGGTGCATCCGCGCGTAGCCGAAGACAGCGCACAATGGCTTGCACAGCAGCAGGCCGCAGGCAAGCCCTATGCCATCAAAGAGGCCGCCCTGATGATTGAAGCCGGCAGCTACAAACAACTGGACGTACTCGTTGTGGTTACAGCCCCCGAAGAAGTGCGGATAGCACGCGTGCTGCAACGCGACCCGCAACGCAGCCCCGAAGAAGTAGCCGCCATCATTGGCAAGCAAATGCCTGAAAGCGAGAAGGTTAAAATAGCCGATTACGTGATTGTCAATGACGGCAGCCACATGCTCATTCCGCAAATCATCCGCTTGCATCAGGAGTTGCTCAGGCGCGCCCAAAAGCAATAATGCAACAAAGTTGCATTATTCTGTCTGTTTGCGTAACTTGCGCCACTATTCAGTACGTCAGTCCTATGCAAACCAAGCGCATATTAGTTCCTGCCATATTTACCACGCTCCTGCTGCACTCTCTGTGCTGCCTGTTGCCCTTTTTACCGCTGGCATTAGGCGCAAGTAATACTTTGCTAGCTCTTACCGGAACGGTTGCCGGCTACCAAACTTGGTTGATAGCATTGCAGGTAGTGTTATTGTCGGTAGCGCTGTACCGTGCCTACCGCCCTTCGGCTACACGCAACGACCGGCTGGCATTCTGGATGCCCTTGCTGTTTACCGTTGCCATTTCCGCTTATACTTGGCTGCAACATCGCGAGGCACAACAAATGCAGCAACAAACCGCTACCTTTGGCATGAAACGATTCCAAAACATCAAAGCAAAATGAGAAACATTTTATTCGCTCTCTTAACAGGTGCAATACTCTGGTCATGCGGCCCAAGCGAAAAGGAACAGCAACAACTGGCAGAAGCCGTACAGTACCATCAGCAGGCAATGGGTTTTGAAAAAGAAACCATTGCATTGCTCAAACAGGTGAAAGAGGCCGTTCCGTCTTTGCAGGCACGCGCCGACAGCCTTTCCAAGGCCGGCGCCGATTCGCTGGCACTGCCCATTCGCGCCATGCTGACCGAAGCAGAAGAAACCGAAAAAGCACTGAAAGCTTGGGGAGAGACCGTGGTAGAAGTCCCCGGCTACGAGCACGACCACTCACATGATAAGGAAGGCGAAGGCCACCACCACCATTCCCACGACCGCATTGAAACAACTCCCGAGCAAATGATAGCTATCCAAAAAGACCTGCGCGACAAAGTTGAAGCTATCAAAAATCGCGTGCAGGAGTTGGTTAATAAAATGAAGATGTAATAACACCTTGCTTCAACAAACAATATCAGGGCAGCATCTGAGTGTGCTGCCTTTTTTTGTGCTCGGAGGCCGCTCATTGAGATAAACATGCGGATTTTGTAAATGGCGCGGACAGACACTGATTCAGAGGTTCATGCGCTACCCCAACTCCGCGTTCAAATGAAATCCTGCCGCAGTGCGTTTTGGGTGCATGGCAACTAAAAATGCACCTCTGCCACACGGTCGCCTTGCCACGTTACAAAGACCGGCTCAATGGCTTTTTTCAAGGTCAGAAACTGTTGATAAGCAGGCGAGTAGGCTATTCTTTCGGTCAGTACGCGCTCATAACATTCCGAAATGCCCAGCAACATTTCCACTATTTCGCGCACGGCATGTTCACCGCCCAAACACCCTGTTATATAGTCAGCTAAGAGTTGTTGCCTGACGTATTCGGTGAGCATGGGGCTGGCATTGCGCCGCACCATCAGCCGAATGCCGCATTGTGCTGCCAGCGATAAGTCTAACACATCATCAAAAGCAAATGCGGTTTGCTCGGGTTGGATGCCATAAGTCTGCCGTAACCATTCCAAGGCTTTGGTTTTATCGGCAAAACGAAAACAGACACCGTCAAAGTGCTCGCGCTGTGCCAACTGAAACGCCGAGGGGTTATTTTCGCCCGTAATGATGAATACCTTGGGCATAGTTCCCGTGAGCAGCCACAAACCGAAGCGCAGATAATTAGTCCCTGCCGCATCAGGCTCTGAAAAAGGGCTACCGCTTTCCTTGCTTTTATTGCCGTTATTAAAAACACCGTCCCAGTCAAAAAAAACAGCTTGTAAACGGCTGACACGCTCGCGCAGCAAAGCCGGTTCGGTCAAAAACTTACCACCGATAGCCTCAAACAGGCCGATAACAGATGCTTGTTGCATAAAGTATGAAAAGACAAATGCTTCTATTCGTGCCGAAAGATAGTCCATCATTGTTTAATCCCCCCACAAATCAGCAAACACATGGCATAAGGCGTTTGAATTTCGGATTTCGGCATAAAAAACAACCCGACAAGGATTAACACATCCTGTCGGGTTGCGTGAGAGCCGTAGCCGCAATACTGATTAGCTTGCAGGGTCAGCCGGCGTGCTCGGGTTGTTATCGCGCTCGGTGAACGGATAAGGATAGAAGTTGCGGTTTCGCTCCGCGTTGGGGGCTGTCGGCCCGGGGCGACCGAATCGGCGGCTGTCTTCCAAGCGCTGCCCGGTCAGGTATAACTCAATGCAGCGGTTGCGGTAAATTTCGGTGAGAATTGCATTTTGCGTCAATTCGCCCGCATAGGGAGGCAGTGCAGCACCTACGCCGTAAATATCTTGTGCCGGGGTTTTGGTCAGCACACGGTTCAGTTCTGTAACAGCCTCTGCCAATCGGTTTTGGCGCGCCTGTGCCTCGGCACGAATCAGAATCATTTCACCGGGCAGGTACAGCGGAATAGCCGTATCATCGGCCAAGAAGAAACCACGACCGCGAGGCGGCACAGCCGAAGTGATGTAAAACGGTACGCGCTGGTCGTTGGCGGCAGGTGCGAGCGCAGGCGGCAATCCCAAATTGGTTTGTGCCTCGTGTACGTTGTTGGTTACAAACGATGTACGGAAAATCGGATTTTGTGAGATGTTGTCAAACACAAAACGGGAACGAGAAGTGAGCGATACGCGACCAGCCGCATCAAAAGCCTGCTGATTGCGACCCAGCATCAGGTTGTAGCGAGCCGACAGTGCGTTCAGCGCATTAGGCAAGTCAATATCGTTGCCCACCACGTTGGTAAAAGCAGCAGGAACAGGATTGGAGGCCAGCAAAGTTACGGCTTCATCGCACAAGCGGACGGCGGTTTCCAAAACGGCAGTACGGTTGCTGAAAGTGGCGTTTTTACCTGTGGTAATGGGGGCTTGTTCCCAGAAAGTAGCCATCCAGCCCAGTGCCAATGCTTTGTAGAGGTGCGCATGGGCTTGTACGGCAGCGGCAGTAGCGCGGTCGGGAATATTGCGCACATTGGCAATTACACGGTCGCAGTCTGCATTTAAAATATTCAGGTTTTGCCACATGTTGATAATGACAGGGTTCAGCCCGTTCACATTATCGCGGCCGTTTGCCAATGCGGCAATGTCTGCGTTACCGGCATTTACCACGCGCAGTTCATTGGTTGCCAGACCGGAAGTAGTGATTACTGTATAAAGCGGGCTTGCTCCGCCTACAATATAGCGGCGACGCAGGCCGTTGGAAAATGCCAACAGCCCCGAGGTATTGCTCAATACGGCATCTTCGGTTGCCGCATTGGGATTGACATAGTCCAGCGTACAGGATGGGGTTATCAGCGTTGCCGCCAATAAGCCGCAGAGTACGATTTTTTTGATATGAAAAAGTTTCATGTTGATTCCGAATTTAAATCTTTGATGGTTGGCTGTGCCGAATTAGAACTGAGCAGACAGGTTGAACTGGAAAGTGCGCGGAATAGGAACAGTACCGAAGTCATCGCCGCGGATGCGGTTACTTTGACCGCCGGAGTTCACCTCGGGGTCAAAACCGGGGTAGTTGTCCCATGAAATCAGGTTGCGCCCCGAAACGCCCAGTGTCAAATTGCTGAGGCCGAGTGCTTGGGGAGTGAGCGTATAGGAGAGCGAAATCTCGCGCAGTTTCACGAAAGAACCGTCTTTCACCATTTCTTCGCGGATGCGTTCACCGCCAAAACCACCTACCAAACTCACCCATCCGCGGGGCAACTCGCCGCGCAGTTCCTGTGCGGCCAGCGGGCCGATACCTACGTTATTAGCTGTTGTCCAGTTCAGGTTGTTTACTTGGAAGCCCTGTACGGCATCAAACAACAGGCGGAAATTGAAATTTTTCCAGCTCACATCGTTCAAAAGGGAGGCTGTATAGCGTGGGTTCGGGTCGCCAAGTACACGGTTCACCAAAGCACCTGTCGGCTGCCCTTCCGCATTGCGGCCTACCCGCTCGGGCTGCGGCAAACCTGCCTGTAAGGTTACACCGCCAATTACCTGCGGGCGATTGGTCAGCAACAACGAACCGTCCGGATTGCGGGCATAGGCTGTGCCATAGAATACACCCAAAGGATAGCCGTTTACAGCGCTGCTCATACGGTTGGCATCGGTAGAAAAGCGAATCACCTCTTGCGGAATATTTACCTTGTTGCGGTTGCGGCTGTAAATCAGGGTTGCATTCCAGTTCCAGTCTTTGTTTTTCAAAATGTTGGCGCGCAGGGCAAGTTCAATGCCTTTGTTGGTCATGCTGCCTACGTTGGCGTTAATGGAAGCACCGCCTTCCGATGGCGCAATGGTGCGCTCCAGCAACAGGTCGCGAACTTCTTTGTTGTACCAAGTCAGCTCTATACCAAAGCGGTTATCGAGGAAGTAAATATCGGTACCCACCTCAATTTCTGCCTGACGTTCAGGTTTTACGTCGGGGTTGCCCAATACCGTGCTGCGGATAAGCGACTGACGACCCACCAATTGCACCGGAATCGTATTGCTGAAACGGTCATACGGCCCGATACCGGTCAGGTTGCCCGATTCGCCGTAAGCAGTGCGCAGCTTAAATGTGCTCACCTTGTTGGCAAAGGAGGCATTTTTCCAAAAGTCCATTTCCGACAAAATCAGGTTGGCAGAAGCCTTGGGGAAGAACTGCCAGCGGCTGTTAGGACCAAATACCGAAGAAGCATCCATACGGCCTGCGGCGGTTACAAACAGAAACTCGCCGTAGTTAAAGGTTTGTTGCAGGAAGTAACCTTGAATACTGCGCTCGGTGCGCACTTCGGTAGCAGGTGTAAACAAGTTGGTAGCTCCGCTGATGGTTTCAATAAACGGCACCATGTCGCGGCCTTGTGCCTGCGCAAAGTTGCTGCGGTCATATTGCCACGTAGCACCCAGTTGGGTAGTAGATTTCAACTTCTCGCTAATATCGGCTTGATAGCTGATGTTCAGGTCATTATTGAGTTGCAATACCTGCGCAGTGGCATTGGCCGCATAACCATCGGGGAACAGCGCCGCATTCACACCCGGATAGGCAATGCGCGGGAAAAAATTCTGGCCTAACTGCGTGTAAGTATCCATACCAAAAACATAGTCAATACCCAAGCCTTTGAGCGGTGCAAGATTTAGTTGAAAATCGCCAATCATGCGGCTGGTTTGGTTGGTCTGTTTCAGGTCTTCAATAACGCTCAACGGATTCATACGAACAGGCTCTACGGGCAGCAGATTGCCGTTTGCATCGCGTTCTTTCAAGTTGTAAACGTTATCCGTAATGAAAACCGAGTTTACGGGGCTGTTGAAGGTGTTGGCATCGGGTTTTTCATTGGCAAAACTGCGGGTGTAGTTCAAACCTGCCGAGAATTTTGCCCAGTCGGTCATTTTCTGGTCAATGCGCAAGCGGCCGGTAATTCGCTCAAAGTCCGTATTGCGCACAATGCCCTGATTCTTGAAGTATGAGGTGGAGAAAAAGTACTTCGTATCGTCTTTGCCGCCTGCTACCGAAACATAATTATCGGTGCCTAATGCGGTTTGGAAAATATCATCCCAGTAGTTGTAGCGGGTTACGGGCGTTTTTTCCGTAAATAAGCGGTTGAACAATAGAATGCCCGGCAAGCGCTGGTCGTTACCGAAACCGGTACGGGTTACGGGAGGGCCGAAGCGTTCGGGGTGGGTATTTAACGGAAACTCTTTGCGCAATTGGCTAATCATCAGCGAGGTAGAAAATGTCAGTTTGGGTTTGCCCGTGCTGCCTCGCTTAGTGAAAATTTGGATAACGCCGTTATTAGCCCGAGAACCGTAAATGGCCGCTGCCGCAGCACCGTTTAACACCTCAATGCGCTCAATATCATTGGGGTTGATGTCTAACAGGCGGTTCTGCCCGGGCTGAAAGTCGTTACCGCCGCTGATGCTTACCGCAAGGTTGGTAACGTTGTTGGTGTTGTTATTGACAATTACCCCATCAACAATATAGAGCGGTTCGGAAGACGAGTTGATAGAACTCGCCCCGCGCAGACGAATGGAAACCCCACCGGCAGGGTCGCCGGAGTTTTGGGTAATTTGCGCACCGGCAATTTTACCCTGCAAAGCCGCCGAAAGGCTCGGCGTACCTACCTGCTGCATCTGACGGGCAGATACCGTATGCACGGAGTTCCCCAATTGTTTCTTGCTGGTAGCAATGGAAGTACCTGTTACCACTACTTCCTCCAAACCGATAAAATCTTCCTTTAAAGCGACATCTACCGTTACGTTTGTCTGGCTTCCCAACGTAATTTTTTGCTCTTTGCGTGCATAGCCCACAAAGCTGAAAACAAGTGTATAGTCGCCCGGTGTTACGCTGGCGGTCATGCTAAATTTGCCTTCCACATCGGTAATGGTACCGGTAGAAGTACCTTTGAGTTGAATGCTGGCGCCAATCAAGGGGTCGTTGGTGCCCGCATCGGTTACGCGTCCGCTGATGGTGTACATCTGTACCTGTGCAAAGGCTGAAAAACCTATGCCCCAACAGCATAAGAGGGCGAATAGCCACTTCACACAAGCTGATGTGTTCAGTAGTTGGTTTCCATTCATCATAGTGTTTGAAAATAGTTAATGAGGTGAACTATTTTCAAACGTACAACCATTTTTCGGTTTGTTGAAATATTTGGTCAGGAAAATTTCAAGCGCGATTTGACGTTTATGGTTAAAATGATTCTTTTGCATAATTAGGGTAAAGTGGCACGTTTCATGCCTCCGTTTTTTATGCATAATTAGTGTTTCATCTCTCAAAAATCGGGTTCTACAATGGTTAAATGGTTGTCGGTCAGCTTCGTATTTCTGCTGCTGCTGAGTGCTAAAAGTATTCATTCGCCAACGCTGGCTTCGGTTCATGGAAAGGCTACGCCGCCCGAACCTGACCCCGCATACTTAGAAAGGCTGAAACGACAAAATGCATGGGCAGACAGCGTGCTGCGCACCATGACCGATGAGCAGAAAATCGGACAGTTGTTCATGGTAGCTGCCTACTCTAACCGCGATGAAACCCACTACAAAGAGATTGACCGTTTGGTAAGCCAATATCACGTCGGCGGGCTGATATTCTTTCAGGGAGGCCCGGGCAGGCAAGCCGTACTCACCAACCGCTACCAAAAATTAGCCAAAATACCCTTGCTGATTTCCATGGACTGCGAATGGGGACTGGGTATGCGATTAGACAGCACCATCAGTTTCCCCAAAGCAATGACACTGGGTGCTATCGGCGAAAATAAGCTGATTTATGACATGGGCGCTGAAATTGCCCGTCAGTTTAAAAGGCTGGGGATGCATATCAACTTTGCCCCCGTTGCCGATGTGAACGTGAACCCTGCCAATCCGGTAATAGGCATCCGCTCATTTGGCGAAAACAAAGAACGAGTGGCAGAAAAAGCCCTCAGCTACATGCGCGGTATGCAGTACAACGGCATTATTGCCAACGCCAAGCATTTCCCCGGACACGGCGATACTGACACCGATTCTCACTACGCCCTGCCCATCATCAAACACAGCCGCCAACGGATGGAGGATATAGAACTGTATCCATTCCGCAAACTCATCCAAGACAGCATCATGAGCATCATGGTAGCCCATATCAACCTGCCGGAGTATGATGCCGACCCTAAAAAACCGACTACCCTTTCACAGGCAGTCGTAACCGATTTGCTCATACATCAATTGGGTTTTCAGGGGCTGATTTTTACCGATGCGCTCAACATGAAAGGCGTTTCAGCCAACTATGCGCCCGGAGAAACCGACGTGCTGGCCTTCAAAGCCGGCAACGATTGCCTGCTATTTCCGCTGGATGTACCCAAGGGTGTAGCCAAAATCAAAGAAGCTATTGCTAACGGCGAAATCAGCATGGCAGAAGTAGAACGCCGCGTGAAGAAAATCCTCATGGCCAAATATTTTGCAGGTCTTCACCACTACAAGCCCATTGTTACTAAAAATCTGCTGGACGACCTCAACTCGCCACAGGCAAAGGCCTTGCGCATGAAACTCTATGAGCAGGCAGTTACCATCGTGCGCAATACCGACAGCCTGATACCTTTCAAAAATCTGGAAGACCTTTCGTTTGCCTCTGTAACAATCGGTGCAGGTGCAGGCAATGACTTTCAGCGGATTTTGGGCAAATATGCTGCCTTTGAGCACCACCAAATCGCCGATAAAGCCGCAGGCGATGCTGCCTACGAAGCACTGATTCCTAAACTCAAAAACAAAAAAGTGGTTATTGTAGGTCTGTTGGGCGTAAGCACCACCAATCGCATAGAAAAAGACTACGGTATTTCGCAGGCTACCCGCGATTTTATCAAAAAATTATCGGCACATACCAAAGTAGTGCCCGTAGTATTCGGAAACCCCTACAGCCTGAAATTTTTTGATGATGCCCCGTATTTGGTTTGCGCTTATGAAAATAATACCGACGTACAAACCGTTGTGCCACAGGTACTTTTCGGAGCTGTAACAACCGGTGCAAGATTGCCTGTCAGTGTTTCACCCAATATTAAGGCGGGGGACGGGTTCTCCGTGTTCTCGCTCAACCGAATGAAATACACCTTCATTCCCGAGTGGGAAGGTATGGACAGCCACATTCTGAATCGGATTGACAGCATTGTGAATCAGGCGGTGGCCAATCATGCCACCCCCGGCTGCCAAGTGATTGTAGCACGCAACGGCAATGTGGTTTTCAACCGCAACTACGGTCGTTATACATACGAACCCAACGCCACGCCCGTGAGCGATGAAACCGTTTACGACCTTGCCTCCGTAACAAAAGTGGCGGCAACCATGCAAGCGGTGATGTATTTGCACGACCAAGGCCTGCTGGACGTAAACAAAAAAGTATCGGACTATCTCATCGGTCTGAAAGGTACGAACAAAGCCGATTTAAGCCTCCGCGATATATTGCTGCATCAGGCAGGGCTTATCCAGCGAACACCCCACTGGTGGCATACGATGGAAAAAGGCAAGTACAAACCCGAATACTATGCCAATGAGCCGACCGAAGAACACGTAATTCCGGTTGATGAACACCTGTACGCTTCAACCAAAGTGCATGCGGATGTATGGAAATGGCTCAGAGAAAGCCCACTGCGCAGCAACAAACGGCCGGACGGTTCTTACGGCTATTTGTATTCCGATGTAGGATTTTACATGCTCAAACAAATTGTAGAACAAGAAACCGGCCTCTGCTTAGACCAATTTGTTGAAAACTACTTCTACCGCCCGCTGGGGCTGGCAACCATGGGCTACCTTCCTTTGCGGAAAATAAACAAGTCGCAAATAGCCCCTACCGAAGAAGACAAGCATTTCCGTAAAAAGCGCGTTCAGGGCATCGTACACGACCCCGATGCAGCTTTACAGGGGGGAGTGGCCGGGCACGCAGGCGTTTTCAGCAATGCCAACGACTTGGCCGTACTGATGCAAATGAACCTGCAAAACGGCTACTACGGCGGCAGAAAGTTTTTCAAGCAACCGCAGACCATTCCGTTTTTTACCGAAAAACGCATCGTAGCCCATAATCGGAGAGGATTGGGTTGGGACAAGCCCATCAGAGGGCACGGAGGCCCTACTTCGGGGCATTGTTCACCCCGCACCTTCGGGCACAGCGGCTTTACGGGCACAGGTGCATGGGTAGACCCGCAGTACAATCTGGTGTATATTTTCCTTGCCAATCGCACCTACCCCAATGCAAGCAACTGGCGGCTGATTGAGCAAAACATCCGCAACAAAGTACAAGACCAAGTGTACTTGTCTATGGGCGTTTCCCGCAACTATTTAGAGAAAGAGCAACACCTGATTGCCGACTAAGCCATGCTTTTTATGGTATCAATAAAACAGCGCACATGGTCGGGGTGAATATCCGGATAAAGGCCGTGCCCCAAGTTGGCGATGTAGCGTTGCGTACCGAAAGCTGCCACCATTTGGCGCGTCTCTTGGCGAATGACATCAAAATCGGCATACAGCGCACACGGGTCTAAGTTGCCTTGCAGCGTTTTCTGACTGCCGGTCTGTCGGCGCGCTGTCTGTGGCTCCATGTTCCAGTCCAAGCCAATTACTTGACAGTTCAGTTGGCCGAAATCTTCCAATGCGAAGAAAGCTCCTTTGGCAAATACGGTTTTGGGCACTTCGCTGATGGCATCGCAAATTTGCGCAATGTAGGGCAGCGCAAATGTTTTGTATTGTGCGGGCGAAAGAATCCCTGCCCAAGAATCAAAAATCTGTACAAGGTCAGCACCTGCAGCAATCTGCATTTGCAGATACCCGATGGTACTTTCGGTAATCATCTGAAGCAGTTGGTGCGAAAGTTCCGGCTGCCGATACAGCATTTTCTTTGCCTTAGAGAATGTTTTGGAGCCGCTGCCCTCTACCATGTAAGCAAAAATCGTAAAAGGAGCTCCTGCAAAACCTATGAGTGGCACGCGCCCGTTGAGTTCCCGCTTCGTGATGCGAATGGCTTCTGCCACATAGCCTAAATCGGAAGGAGCATCTGCAACCCTGATTTTTTTCAGGTCTGCTTCCGACTGGATGGTTTGCGGAAAAATGGGGCCTCTTTTTTCAATCATCTCATAAGGCAGCCCCATCGCTTCGGGAATTACTAAAATATCGGAAAAAATAATCGCGGCATCTACGCCCAGCAAGTCCACCGGCTGAATGGTAACCTCTGCGGCAAGTTCGGGAGTAGTAACCAACTCTATGAAATCTTTCAAACGCTCGCGCACCGCACGGTATTCGGGTAAGATGCGCCCTGCTTGGCGCATCAGCCAAACGGGCGGGCGTTCTACATATTCACCGCGTGCAGCACGCAGCAGTAAGTCGTTTTGGAGTGTCATATCTGTTGAAAAATGGCCGCCCGATTGGGTGGGGCATGTACATATTTTGCACAAATATACAACACACACCCTCAATACGTGTATCTTGGAACTGATGTTGATACAAGGAGGGCATGTAAGACATGTAAGAAAAAAATCATTTTTTCAATTAATAAAATGCAATTTTTTCTTTGAAAAGTTTTATGTTTGTACACTAATAAACCTTAAATACCGTTATAAAGCTAAACTAACCCCGCTTTTAGCTATGAAACTATTTCCCGGTACTTCCCCCCGCCTATTTGTCGGAAAAACATTTCTATGGTTGGTTGTCGGTGTTGCCTTATTTTCTCCAACATACGCACAGCGTTTTGCCTCTTGTCGCACGGCAGACGGCATAGGCTACTTGGAACACCTGCCCCCCGATTACCAAAAAAGCAATAAAAGCTATCCTTTGCTGATTTTTTTGCACGGCATCACAGAACGGGGCAACGGCACTACTGACCTCAGGAAAATTGCCGGCGGAGCAATGCCTTTTCAAATAGAAAAGCAGACCTTAAAAATGACTTTCAATGTGAATGGAACATCTTATTCATTCATTGTACTCTGCCCGCAACTGAGTTATGATTACGGCTCATGGCCTGCCTCTTATGTGGACAGGGTTATAGAATATGCCAAAGCCACCTACCGCGTGGATGAAAGCCGCATCTACGTTACAGGCCTCAGTTTGGGCGGCGGCGGCACTTGGGATTATGCAGCAGCCTATCCTGATAAAGTAGCAGCTATTGCACCTGTTTGCGGTGCATCGGGCGCAGATGCTTCTAAAATCAATGCGTTGGTAAGCAATCAAATTCCGATATGGGCTTTCCATGGCACCAACGACGGCGTCGTTCCGGCACATACTACGCTCAACTGGATTCGCGGCATCAATGAGCACCAAGCGCGCTCCGGCAACAATATGCCCAAGGCAAAAGTTACGCTCTATCCAAACGTTGGGCACAATTCATGGAAACAAGCCTATAGCCCCGACCCTACCATTGTAGACCCCGTCTCTTCCGAACCTATTACTGTATATGAATGGCTGTTGCAGCACAGCAAGCCTAATGTGCGCGTAGGTTATAACAATACGGCTAAACCTGCAACCGCCAACGCTGCTCCGGGCGGCTCCTACTGAAAAAGTGAGCAAAACAATGCAAATAATGCGATAAAATCTTGGAAAAGTTTCATTTGATTCAATATCCGAACAAATCCATAGCCGGCTAAAAAGCTCAAAGAAAACGCAGGGATAGGGCACAACCTATCCCTACGTATATGCGCATATCGGAAAAATACAATCCAAGATATGCACTTTTGCACCAATGTTTCATTTTTGGTTGTTCTCCCCAGATGCACTGATTATCAGATGAGTACATTTAGGATAGCTCATATTTTATACCCGTTCCGATAAAAAATCCGACAGCGATTTGCGCTCGTAGATTTCCAATTTACCGCCTTCGGTGCAGTTGTAAATTTCTCTGCCGAAGGCTTCAAATACTTCGCGTGCCATTTGGTAGGCTACTTCGCTTTGGAACAAATCGGGCAGTTGCCACTTTACGCCGCCTGCAAAATAGTTCGGGTCAAAGTGGTTGGGGTCGTGGCTGCCGGAAACAACAGTCTGGTTGGCCAAACCTTTCGGATGAGTAAAATTATGGTCGCAGCCAATCAGCGCCACTTTTTGAAAGCCCATGTGAAAGGCCAACTGAATGGCTACGAACGTTACGGTATGCCCGTAGTAGAGGCTCATGCGCACGTCGCGGGCAAAAACTTTGTGATACGTCTGTTTCAGGTAGGTAATGTTCGGGCGACGCGGCACATGTTTGAGCGCGTAGCTGTCCAAAAACAGGGGAATATCGGTTTTGTTGAAAAAATCGGCATTCTGTTCAATCACCAAGTGATTAACCGCCACGATGCAAGACGGGCGAAAGGCAGTTTTATCAAACAACAAATTGATTTTGTTCAAACCGAACGTATAAATGCCGCTTGCCGCCAGTGCGTCGAAGTCAGTTTTGAGAAGGCTCGGGCCATTGCAGAGAATAACGGCTTTTTGGCCTTTGTAGCAGTCTTTCAAGGCTGCCAACCGCGCCCGTGAACGCCACGACTCGGGGTTCAAGTCCCAACTCAAACGTTTAAGCACCAGATTTGCCGCTTTGAAATAGGGGTTTACTACCGCTCGCTCGCGAAGTATGGGGATGTCTTGTTCGTTCATAACTGCCTGCTGTATTCTACTTGATGCGCTGATTTTTCTTATCATAGTTACTACCGATATTGAACCCCCAAGAGGGTATTTGGTGTCGTTGCACGTCGCCGTTGCTTACAGTACTATAAGTACTAAATATCGGTAGTAACTCGCGCGGGAGAAAATAGACGCTTGATTCCCGCGATTAATGATTCACATCGGGGGCAGCGCCCAAAACGGGCTGTTTGCCGTTCAGGAAGGTGTGGAAAGTATCACCGCGCAGGCCTAAGCGAATAGTTTCCAGCGGAATAACATCGTTAGGAGCAATGTTACCGAGGTTTACGTTCGTACCCAAGTACTTAATAAACCATACCTGCTGCGACTTCATCGGTGCTTCCCAAATGATACTTTCAAACGGAATTTGCGTCAAAATTTCCTCTACCAGTCCGGAGCGCACCTCGCCGCTGGAGCGGAATAAGCCCACATTACCGCTTTCGCGAGCTTCGCCGATAACTTTCCATGCACCAGCATCCAATTCGCGACGCATTTGCTGAATCCATTTGTACGGAGGAATAATTTTTTCAGCATCTTTTGAACCCACTTCCGACAATACGGTTGCCCGCTGCGACAAAATGCGGATATAATTACACTTGTCGTCATGGTTCATTTCCAATGAGCCGTCCGATACTTCGGCATATGAAAGCTCGTATTTGTCCATCAGGCGGAGGTAGTCTTCAAACTGACCGCGCACAATGAATGCCTCAAACAGCGTACCTCCGAAATATACGGGGATACCTGCCTCGCGATACACTTTCAGTTTATCGGCAAGGTTGGGGAAACAATAGGAGGTTGCCCAGCCTAACTTCACTACGTCAATAAATTCAGCCGAAGTGCTGAGCATATCTTCCACTTCGCGAATGCTCAAACCTTTGTCCATCACCATCGTGAGGCCTTTTTCACGTGGTTTTACAGTGCGTTCGGGAACGTCTTTGAGAAAATAGTTTACCATCAGTTGTTGTAACAAGCATCAGCGCTGATATTGGCTGATAATTTTGAAAAGTGCTTTTTGGATATTAATGTCTTCAATCCACTCGTACAGGACGGTGTGCCTATCAAAGTCCAAAATTAGCGCATTTTCCAAATAACTGAATGATTGCTTGTATTTGCCGGCTTCTATGTGGTAGAGGCACATGCGGTAGTATAAATCGGCATGGGCGGGGCACTCTTCCAAACCGCTTTTGAGCAAGCCGATGGCCTGCATGTAGTCGCCCTGCTCGCGATAGATGCCCGACCAGTCTAACCATGTTTGCGGGTTGGCAGGGTTCAGGTGGTTGGCGTGTTGGTAGGCTTCCAAGGCAGACATTACGTTGCCTGTTTTCCACTCGGCTTCTGCCAAGGCCAGCCAATAATCTTCACATTCGCTGTCTATCCGTACCGATTTTTTGAGGAAATTAATGGCTTCATACCAGCGCTCCTTTCCAATCAGGCACATGCCGATGCCGTACCACCCATCGGCACATTGCTCGTCCATATTGACGGCCTTGCGGTAGAGTTCGGAAGCTTTGTTGTAGTCTTTACGTTTTTCGTAGGTAGCGGCCAAGCAGCAGTACATTTCCGGCTCGGGAAAATCGCTTTCCTCTTTCAAATCAATGGCTTTTTGGTAGGACACTTCCGCTTCTTCGTAGCGTTGCAGGTTCATTTGGGCATGGCCGAGGTGATACCAAATGCTGCTTTCTTCTTCGTTCAGCGCCAGTGCGTAGTCAAAAAGCTCGATGGCTTTATGGAAACTGTTGGTTTCATTAAAGAACACCCCCGCATTTCTCCACAGGCGAAAATCTTCGGGATTTTCGTTGATGCGCTCCTCAAAAAACTTCGCTCCTTCTGCCGTGCGGTGCAAGGTTTCTAAGGAATCGGCGATGTCCAACAAGGCATTTATATTGTCGGGATTGATTTTCAGAATCTCGAACAAATGCTCTACGGAATGTTGCAATTTGCCTGAACGCAGGTACAAATCGGCTATGCGGTAATGAATGTCTTCCTTTTCATCCGTATTTTTTAGTGCCTTCAACAGGCTTTCAATGGCTTGTGAAACCATATTAAGCCCCATAAAAGCCCCTGCCTGCAATACAAACAGTTCATCCGAATCGGGGTGAAGGGCAGCTACTTTTTCTGCCAGTTCCAATGCCTGCCGATATTTGCCCAGTCCAAGCAATACGCGCACCTTTTCTATCCCCAACTCGGAAGCAAAAGGATATTGCGAAAAGGCTGCTTCGCATGCTTTAAAGGCTTTTTGCCACTGTGCGCGAATGCCGTAATGCTGGATAATATGTTCAAACTCGTGCAAATCAAAAAATACACTGGTTCCTTCTGCAAGCATCTGCTCGAATCGCTGCACCAACATATCTTCCGTTTGCGGTTCTTTTTTTCTTTTATTTGCCATTGTACCTGCTCTTAATGAGTTAGGGTTAATAATACAGCCTCTCTGATGCTCTCTGCCACGGGGCGGTAGTGCAAACCTGTTGTTGCGGTCAGTTTGCTGCCGTCGTACCGATGCATTTGACAGGCTGCTTCGGCCGTTTGCCGATTGAAAGCACCGCCCAACCATCCGCTAACAGTTCCTGCCAACTGCAACAAAGTATCGGAGATGCGTTTTTGCGGCGGCTGTTTGTTCATTGCGGCAGCTACCTGCCCAAAAAAGTCCTGAAAACTAATGGCAGCCGCGTTAAAAATAAAACGCTCGGCTACGGCATTATGTTGTAACAATCGCAAAATCCCTTCCGCTACATCCTCAGCATCTACCAGATTAATCATTCCCGAAGGATAAAAAGGCAGAGAGCTGGCCATGCGAAACAGTTTTGCCAGCGAACTTTCAGGGGTGTTTTGCCCTAAAACGACCGAAGGATTGACAATAAAAGCGGGTAAACCTTCCGCAATCCCTCGCCATACCTCCCGTTCGGCCAAATGCTTGCTCAAGCCGTATGAGGAATGATTCAGGGAGCCTTCCCACTGTGCGCGTTCGGTAACAACTTCTTCCTTTGCGCCAATGGCCGCTACGGAGCTGACAAAACAGAACCGTTGGATGTTACTTTCCAAACAAACATTCACCAGATTGGCCGTGCCTTCTACATTGGTTTTAAAAATCAGGTTGCGGTCTGATGAAGCAAAAGAAACCATTGCTGCCGCATGGATGACCCAGTCGGCATCGGCCACAAGTTCCGTTAAAAGAGGGATGTCGGTAATATCACCTTGTACCCACGTAAGGCCGGGCATGGATGCGGGCAGCAGCCCGCTGCCGGAACGGCGCAGCGCAAGCACCTGCAAACCTTCCTGCAACAATCGTCGGGTAATATAACTGCCGACAAACCCGCTTGCACCGGTAATAAAAACCTTTGGAGAGGTATTGAACATTTGCAAACTTACGAAGCAAATTTGAAAGCAGGCAGTTCGCGCTAATTTGGTGCTGTTTTTGGTTCTACGGAGAATAAAAAAATGTAACTTAGCGTGTTTTTACCCACATCAATGCCTGTCCTTCTATGGAATCAATAAAGCGTATTTTCGCTCTTTTACTGTCATTTGTCGGATGTTTGTTATTGCATCCGCAGTCGTCATATGCGCAGCAGTCGCAATCGGATTCGTTAAGAATTTTGTTTCAGCAATTTACGGCCAATCAGAACCTGATTCGCAGCCTGCAAAACCAACGCCGCGCCGATAGTTTGCGCATTGCCGAATTGCAAAAAAGCCTGCAAGAGCAAGTCAGCAACTTCAACAGTGCCGTCAGCAGCGTAGATGTGCGCGTGAAAGAGTTTGACCAGCGCATGAAAATTACAGACCGCGACCGCTATGCAATTATCCAGCGCAACTTGGTCAGTTCGGTAGAAGTATTTGATATGCTTAATCAGCGGCTTAATATCTTGGAAGCCCTGAGCCAAACCGAGGAGTATCAGAACATACTCACCGATTTGAATAACCCTGCCAATGAAAACTTAGGCTTTTCTTACAATAAAAAAGTGTTGGCACTGATGGATCAATACATTGCCGCCAATGCTCGCCGCGACCGCGGCAGGATAGTAGAGGCAGCCCGCATGGTATTGGAAAACCCCTTGGTACAAACTATGGCCGGCCCTGCTGCACCTATCTTAGGTGTAAGCAATTCGCTGCTGAGTTTTGCAAGTACGCTGTTCGTCAGCCGCACCGATATTCCGCAGGAAAATGTAACGCGCTTCCGCGATGAAATGATGCAGTTTACGCAGTACTACGCACGCTTGAACGAACTCAACCGCAACTTTGCCATGGGAATCAATAACTACCAGATTCAAACGGCTAACCTGCAAAGCAAACTGCGCGATTTTGTGGTGCAAAATATTCAGGCCAGCGGCAGGCAGTTAGACCCCAATGCGGAGAAACGCGCCAAATCTACCGCCGACTACCTGACTACGCTTTTCCTTACTTATAACGCAAGTTCTGTGCGGGAGTACCTGTTCAAGTTAGAGCGGGAAGCAACGGAAAACGGCGTTATCAACTATGGCAAACTGATTCGCAGCGGCAACCTGATTGAAATGAACAAGCGCGTAAGCGAGGTGATTTTCCTATACAAAGAATTTGAATATTTGTATTCGCAGTACATCTCGTTGGTAGAAAAAAACAACCGCGAAATGGTGTTGGTACTGCAAGAGGCCATGGCCAAACGCCTCAGCGATGATAACAATAAAGTGCGCCAACAAATTGATCGCCTCTCTAAGGTAAAAGAGGCAACCATTGAATCAATCAATAAAGCCATTAATTTGCCGCGTCTTAAAAATGAGGTAGATAAGTTAGATACTTTCTATCCTTCCATGTAACACTCAGGCATGACCTTTCTGTTTTCTCGCATTCTTTCACGTATGGGCAAAGGGCTGTTATTAGCGATAATAGCAGCCCTTTTGGCCGTTCCGCCGCTATATGTGGTGTGGCAATGGTTTTCACCTGCCGATAGCTACTGGGCGCATCTGTATGAATACCTGCTGCCCGATTACCTGAAAAATACGCTGGGGCTGACCACGGGTGTACTTCTCGGAACGCTGTTGTTGGGCATTCCTTCGGCATGGCTTGTAGCGGCTTGTGAATTTCCGGGCAGGCGTTTGCTTTCGTGGTTGCTGGTGCTGCCGCTGGCTATTCCTGCCTATATCAATGCCTATGTGTACAAGTACACCTTTGAGCGCGGGCTGCTGCAAAGTCTGCCTTTCCGCCCCGATGTAATGCACCTCGGCGGTGCAATTGCGGTGATGTCGCTGGTATTGTATCCGTACATTTATTTGGTTACACGCACCAATTTTCAGCGGCAATCGGCGGGGGCTTTAGAGGCCGCTAAGTTGCTCGGTGCTTCTCCGCTGCGGCGTTTCTTTGCGGTTGCCTTGCCTATGGCACGCCCTGCAATTATCGGCAGTGCCATGCTCGTGCTGATGGAGTGCCTCAACGAATACGGCACGGTCAAATACTACGGCGTGCCGACCTTTACGTCAGGCATTTTCCGCGCATGGTTTGCAATGGGCAGCGTGCATACAGCCATGAAACTGGCAGGGCTGCTGCTGGCAGTCGTTTTTGTGTTGAATCTTTCCGAACGCCGACTAACTCGCAACCTGCGTTACACAGCAGGTAAGAGCGAGCGGCTGCTGACTCGCCAAACGCTGCACGGCTGGCAGGCAACGGCTGCAATGCTTTTCTGCCTGATTCCTTCCTTAGGCGGGTTTGTGTTCCCTTTCGCGCAACTCCTCTCATGGGCGTATAGCGGCTGGGTACAAGGTTTGCTCACGGTTGATTTCAGTAAATATCTGTTGCAAACCTTGCAGGTAGCTTTTACAAGCGCTGCCTTTATTGTCCTCATCGCATTGATACTTGCCTACATTCGCCGTATCGGCAGGGGAAAACTCACCCAACTGACGGTGCATCTGGCAAATTTGGGCTATGCTATGCCGGGCGCTGTGGTAGCTATCGGTGTGCTGGCATTGCTGCTGGCTGTCGGTAAATCTTTACAGGTGGCCTTCGTCGGTACGCTCATCGCATTGACTTATGCCTATTTGGTGCGATTTATGGCGGTAGCCTTCAACCCGCTGGAAGCAGGTTTACAAAAAATATCGCCTTCTATGGACAATGCGGCTGCCATTCTGGGTAAAAACCGTTTACAAACCTTGCTTCTTGTACACGTGCCGCTGCTGCGCGGTGCCATTCTGGCCGCTTTGATGCTAGTTGTGGTGGATATTCTGAAAGAGTTACCGCTGACACTCATCCTGCGCCCTTTCAACTTTGACACACTGGCTACCAAAGCCTATGAATATGCCGATGATGAAAAATTACAGCAATCGGCCGCCATGTCCTGCCTGATTGTGCTGGCCGGAATGCTGCCTGTTTTCTTGTTGGATAAATTAAACAAATCGGATTAGAGAAAAATTTTAGTGCAAGCAAAGGCCACCTACTATTTGGGTTCTTTCCAAAGCCCCCTACCGAACAGGGAATGGCGGCAAAAAGACCACTTGATAACCAATCGGTTCTGTTGGCAGTTAGGTAATTATCGGGCAATTTTGCTTTGCGAAGTTTATCGGTTCAAACATTGAAAACGCACCACAAAATTATCAACGGCGACAGCAGGCACATGACCGAAATACCCGATAATTCGGTTCATTTGGTTGTTACCTCGCCCCCCTATTGGCAACTGAAAGACTACGGCTCCGACAATCAAATCGGATTCCACGACAGTTACGAAACCTACATCAATCATCTGAATTTGGTTTGGAAAGAGTGCTTTCGGGTGCTGCACAACGGTTGCCGGTTGTGTATCAATATCGGCGACCAGTTCGCCCGTGCGGTTTATTACGGACGTTACAAGGTAATTCCTATTCGCGAAGAAATCATCAAATTTTGCGAAACCATCGGCTTTGACTATATGGGCGCTGTCATTTGGCAGAAAGTTACTAACTCAAACACCACGGGCGGCGGCGTTCAAATGGGTTCTTATCCTTATCCGCGAAATGGCATCTTAAAACTTGACTATGAATTTATCCTGATTTTCAAAAAGTTAGGCGAAGCATCCAAGCCGACCCAAGAGCAAAAAGAACGCTCCGTAATGACCGCCGAAGAATGGAATACTTTTTTTGCCGGGCATTGGAACTTTTCGGGCGTAAAGCAAACGGGGCATATTGCCATGTTTCCCGAAGAATTGCCCCGAAGGCTGATTCGCATGTTTTCTTTTGTCGGTGAAACGGTTTTAGACCCTTTCGCAGGCAGCGGAACAACCTCTCTTGCCGCGAAAAATACGCACCGCAACTCCATTGGCTACGAAATCAATCCCGAATTCATTCCGATTGTCAAAGAAAAACTATCCGTATATCAGCCCGATTTGGAAGGAACGGTTTATGAGTTCATCAAGCAAAAGCCTGCCGATATAGATTTTGAGAAAGAAATTGCCCGATTACCTTATATTTTCAAAGACCCGCATGCGCTTGACAAAAAGACGGATATTAAAAAACTGCAATTCGGCTCACGGATTGACAGGGATA
This sequence comes from Rhodoflexus caldus, assembly GCF_021206925.1. Classification (NCBI taxonomy): domain Bacteria; kingdom Pseudomonadati; phylum Bacteroidota; class Cytophagia; order Cytophagales; family Thermoflexibacteraceae; genus Rhodoflexus; species Rhodoflexus caldus. The sequence continues at coordinate 337,836 of NZ_JAJPRF010000001.1, forward strand.
GCCCTGCTGCACGCGAAGAACTTTTTACGGTAAAAGAAATTATCTGCCCCGAAAAAGTACGCCTAAGCAACGGTTTGATTGTCAAACTATTAGGCATAAAATCATTGCCGCATCTTCATGAAAAAGCAAAGTTGTTTTTGCATGAAAAAACAAAAGGCAAAAAAGTTTTCCTCCGCTACGACGAACTGAAGTATGACGGCGATAATAACCTGCTCGCGTACCTGTATTTGGAAAACAAAACGTTTATTAATGCTCATTTGATTAAAAACGGACTGGCGCAGGCGGATACTTCCATGAATTACAAGTATCGGGATAAGTTTTTGAACTTGTTCAATCAAAGCAATGGCAAAACTGCGTAAACAATATTCAAAAGAATTCGGCAAAAAAGAGAAAGTACTCAATTACGCAACGCAAACTTATCAACTTTCGCGCCCTAACAAAGTCGGTGCGGTGATGGCACTTATACGCCAATGTCAGCCGAAAACATTTGAAGAGTGGGAAAAGTGGTATTTTGAAAATGCGGTAACGACAGGTAAACACTCTGCTAAAATTACCAAAGAAAGTTTGGAAGAACTTGGTGAGCGGCTATACGTGAAAATTACTGAAATTGTCATCCCCGAATGGACGGAAGCCTTTCGCCAAATTACTTTACAGGATTATATCGATTACATTTACAATTTAACTATCCCTCGAACCTACGACGGCTTCATCAGAGAAAAATCGGTGATAGAGGACAATCTTGCTAAAATATTCCCCGAAGTGCGATTTGAAGAAAGCGAACCCGAACTTGACCATGCAGGCGATATAAACTATCTCGGTTGGGTTGGTGAAAAAGCATTTGGTATTCAAATTAAGCCTGTAACTGCCCAAGCAAATTTTGGGAATTATTCCGTAACCGAAAGAATGAAACTCAGTTTTGAAGATTTTACCCAAAAGTTTGGCGGCAAAGTATTTGTCATTTTTAGCGTAAACGATACCATTCAAAATAAGGAAGTTATAGAACAAATAGCGGCAGAAATCAACAGATTAAACCGACAATAATAACAATTCGCTAAAACAACAACACACCCACACACATGGATATTGAATTCAACAAAAACGAAGACCTGCTCAAACAGGAACTTTTCAGGCTGAAAACCCGCTACGATAAAGTCAAAATGGGCGGCGGGGCTAAGAAAATAGAAGCACAACACAAGCAAGGCAAACTTACGGCGCGCGAACGCATCGCTTTTCTGCTCGACCAAGGCGCTCCCGTGCTGGAAATCGGTGCATTTGCGGGCGAAGGCATGTACGAAGAGCACGGGGGTTGTCCTTCGGGCGGCGTAGTGGTTTGCATCGGCTATATCTGTGGCAGAATGGCAATTGTGGTTGCCAACGATGCCACCGTAAAGGCGGGTGCATGGTTTCCGATTACAGCCAAAAAGAATCTTCGCGCGCAGGAAATAGCTATGGAAAATCGCCTGCCGATTGTCTATTTGGTGGACAGCGCGGGCGTGTATCTGCCCATGCAAAACGAAGTTTTTCCCGATAAGGAACACTTCGGGCGCATTTTCCGCAACAATGCCATTATGTCATCCGAAGGCATTGTGCAAATTGCCGCCATCATGGGCAGTTGCGTAGCGGGCGGGGCATACCTGCCCATCATGAGCGACGAAGCCATGATTGTGGACAAAACAGGAACGATTTTTTTGGCAGGCTCTTACCTTGTCAAAGCCGCCATCGGCGAAAATGTGGACAACGAAACACTGGGCGGGGCTACTACGCACTGCGAAATTTCGGGCGTTACCGACTACAAATTCCCCGACGATAAAAGTTGCCTGAACGCCATCCGCGATATTTTTGACAAAATGGGCGATTTTCCGAAAGCAGGTTTCAACCGCAAAACTCCTGCGCCGCCCAAACTCAACCCCGAAGAAATCTACGGGCTGTTTCCTGCCGACCGCACCAAGCCCTACGATATGATGGACATCATTTTGCGCATGGTGGACAATTCCGAATTCCGCCCTTACAAGGAACTGTACGGGCAGTCGCTCATCTGTGGGCTGGCACGCATCGACGGCTGGGCGGTAGGCATCATCGCCAATCAGCGCAAAATGGTGAAAACCAAAAAAGGCGAAATGCAGATGGGCGGCGTTATCTATTCCGACTCTGCCGACAAAGCCACCCGCTTCATTATGAACTGCAACCAGAAGCGCATTCCGTTAGTGTTCCTGCACGATGTTTCGGGCTTTATGGTAGGCAGTCGCTCCGAACACGGCGGCATTATCAAAGACGGGGCTAAAATGGTCAATGCCATGAGCAATTCCGTAGTGCCGAAGTTCAGCATCATTCTGGGCAACTCCTACGGAGCGGGCAACTACGCCATGTGCGGTAAAGCCTACGACCCGCGCCTGATTTATGCTTGGCCAACGGCGCAACTGGCAGTAATGAGTGGTGCTTCGGCAGCCAAAACGCTCCTGCAAATCAAGGTTTCGGCTATGAAAGCCAAAGGCGAAGAAATCAGCGCCGAACAGGAAGCGGCTCTGCTCAAAGAAATTACTGACAAGTACAACGAGGAACTTTCGCCTTATTACGCTGCCGCGCGCCTCTGGGTGGACGGCATAATAGACCCGCTGGAAACCCGCAAAGTCATCAGCATGGGTATAGAAGCTGCCAACCACGCCCCTATCCGCAAGCGATACAACGTGGGGGTGATTCAGACGTAGGTTGGGGCAACATAGATAACGCGGATTATTTAGTAAAAACTGATATTCAGGTTTTTGCGCCTTAACTTACTTACAGAATTCTTTGAAAAGCTGTATCAAAAGTTAAACTTTTCAAAGAATTAATCTGTATTTAACTATCCGCTTACGGGCTTGCAGCCGCACTTGCAGCCGCCGGGAGGGATAGTTATGTAAAAGCGTAAGTTGTTTGTGATTTTTTATGTAAATCATTGAAAAGCAGTCATTTAAAACCCGACAGGTCTTTAAAACCTGTCGGGTTTGTGTATAAAATACCACTCGGTTGCACGTTTCACGCCGTAGCCCCTGACAGCGGTTAAGTCAAAATATAACTTTTCCAATAGAAACCAACAAATTCGCGTTAGACACCGAAAACATGCGTTTCCGTTTGCTCATTTGCTTGTTAAAACCGATTATCAGAATGGTGCGGAATGTAGCTGCTGAATGGATATAGGTATTACCTTTTCTTTATCAGTTACCCCCAGACATTCATCAATTTTAAACATTTGATTATGAGTTGTTTATAAAAAACCACTCTATCAGTCGCTTACATGCCACAAAAAAACTATGCACATAGTTTTGAAACTAAATTCTTAGTTATATATTTGTAAAAATTAGTTCAAGCTATGCAACAACTCACAAAAGCCGAAGAACAGGTGATGCAGGCGCTTTGGTCGGTTGGTCGGGGAATGGTAAAGGAGATTATAGAAAAACTGCCCGACCCTAAACCCGCTTACAATACCGTATCTACCATTGTGCGCATTTTGGAGCAAAAGGGTTTTGTTTCTCACAAAGCCTACGGCAAAACGCATGAATATTTTCCGCTCATCAGCCGCGATGAGTACAGCGCAAAGTTTCTCAACCATTTTCTGGGCAGCTATTTCGGTGGTTCTTTTGAACGCTTGGTTTCCTTTTTTGTCAAGAAAAACGACATAAATCTTGCAGAATTTGAGGAAATGATGAAGCTCGTACAGAAAGATTTACAACAAGACGACAGCGAACCCTCAAACCCTGCTTAAACCATGATTGACTATCTGCTGATTCCTTCCGTTAGCCTTGCGCTGTTTTGGGCAGCCTACAAAGGATTGCTCCAAAGCGATACGCTTTTTGCGCGTAATCGGCTGTACCTGTTGTTGAGTTCGGCTATTGCGCTGGTGCTGCCTTTTATTGACATCGGCGAACTGATGAACCGCTTGTTTACACAGGAAGAGCAATTGCCTGCCATGCTGTTGCTGCCCTATTATGTTACCGACATTGCGGTTGAGGCAAATCAGGAAGCAGCAGGGTGGCATCTGAGTGATATTTTAACTGCGCTGTGGCTTGCTGTGGCAGGGCTGATGCTGCTGCAAAGTGCCTTTCAGGTATGGCGGTTGCATCGGTTTGCCATGTTGCGGCAACCACAGGCAGTTCGTGCGGGAGCTATTGTACCTTCACTGCCTGCCCACATGCAACAAATAGCCGTTATTCCTACCAATGGCTTGTTGCCGACTTCTTCCTTTGGCAAATGGCTGTTCTGGGACAATACGCAAGCGCTTTCGCCTACCGACATGGAAAGTATCCTGCGGCATGAATATGCGCATATGGAACAACGCCATACATGGGACATACTCTACATGGAAGTGCTGCGTTCGCTGCTATGGTTTCATCCCATGGCATGGCTCTACATGCGCGAACTGCGCACCCAACACGAATACCTTGCCGATGCGGCGGCAGCCCGCAACACCACCCCAAAGGCATACATACGCCTGATGGCTATGGCAACCCTTCAAAGCAATCAACTTCAGCCCATTCATACTTTCTTTTCTGTTTCATCTGTCAAAAAACGAATAATTATGTTAAACAAACCCAAAACATCGCTTTTGCGCGGCCATCTGAAAACCATTGCTGCGCTTGGTATCGTAGCTGCCGTAGGTATTGCTGCCGCCTGTACCAACTCATTAGACCGCCTCATGCGCGACCAGCAGCTGGCCGAAGCCAACAAGTACGAAAAAATTGCTCCAACCACTGCCGAAAATGATTCTGATGAAATTGTTTTCACTATTGTAGAAAAATCCGCAGAGCCTGAAGGTGGTATTTCTGAATTTCTCAAAATGATTGGGGCAAATATGAGATACCCTGCCGAAGCGCGTCGTGCAGGAGTAGAGGGTAAAGTATTCGTGCAGTTTGTCATTGACGAGCAGGGCAATCTGACCCGTCCTACGGTGGTAAAAGGTGTCAGCCCTGAAATAGATGCAGAGGCGCTGCGCGTGATAAAACTCAGCGGCAAATGGACGCCCGGCGAACAACGCGGCAGAAAAGTAAAACAGCGCATTGTACTGCCTATTGTTTTTTCATTGGGTAATCCCGCTGCAATTGGTGTGGACGCACCCAATACTTCCGGAGTATCGTTTAAACCTTCATTTGACAATTCTGAAGAGTTTAATGGCCTGATTCTTATTGACGGCAAGGAAGCGACCATAGAAGAACTCAAAGCAATTCCTACGAACCGCGTTAAGCAAATAAACGTCATCAAACAGCCTGAAAAAACAGCGCCTTATGGTGAAAAAGGCAAAAATGGCGTACTGGAAGTATTTACCGATAAAACCCTTGGTTCATCTGCTAAGTTGGAGATGCAAGGCGACTTTTTCCTGCAAAAAGGCAGCAAGGTTGATAAACCTGCTGAACCTCAGGGCGGGATGCAAAAGTTTATGAATAATATTTTGTCTAACATCAAGGTTCCCGTTGAAGCGATACGCAACAATATTCAGGGAAAGGTTTTTGTAGAATTTACGGTGGATGAGCAAGGCGATGTTCGCGACGCAAAAGTGGTTAAAGGCATTGGTGGCGGTTGCGATGAGGAAGCGCTACGCATGATTCAAAATGGCGGGAAATGGATTCCTGCTGAGCAAGATGGCAAAAAAGTATCACAGACGCTTGTATTGCCTATCACTTTCAGCTTCAGCCCCAAAAACTAATATCGTTACAGTTTTTCAATAGTGTGTTAAAACAAAGGGTAGAGGTACTGAATACCACTACCCTTTGTCATTGATTACTCACACATTGAACGATTCATCGTTTCACTCATTTATCAGCAACAAACATCTTCTCAGACTGTCGCGCCAATGGGGGATGTAGAGGCCGAATGTTTGCTTGATTTTGGCTTTATTCATCAGGCTATAGTGCGGGCGGCGAGCAGGTGTCGGGTACGCACTTGTCGGGATGGGGTGCAGCGCTACCTGTACATGGGCAATGTCAAAAACAGCGTGTGCAAAATCATACCAAGAAGCAGCGCCTTCGTTGCTGTAATGATATAAACCATATGCAGGCCGTGCGTGATGGTCGTGCCGTACAACTGTCATTATTGCATGTGCGAGGTCTTCGGCAAAGGTTGGTGTACCTATCTGGTCATCAATGACGTTGAGTGTGTCGCGTTCTCTGCCTAAGCGCAACATCGTTTTCACAAAATTCCCCCTGTAAGGCGAGTAGAGCCATGAGGTGCGTATAATGACATACGGAATACCCGACTGCTGCAACAGGATTTCTCCCTGTCGCTTACTTTCGCCGTAGTAGTTCAGCGGTTCGGCATCGTCTGCTTCCGTCAGTGGCACCGACCGACTGCCACCAAACACAAAGTCGGTGGAAATATGCAGCATGGCAGTATTGTAAGTTCTGCACGCATTGGCCAACAGCCGCACTGCCTCTGCGTTAATGGCATAAGCAGCTTGGCGCTCGGTTTCTGCTTTATCCACTGCCGTATAGGCGGCGGCGTTGATGCACCAATTCGGGCGGTATTGCTCAAAAGATGCAGTAATGCTTTCAGCACGAGTGATATCTAATTCATCAACATCGGTAAAAACAAAATCAAATGCGGGATAATCAGGCGCTATTTGGCGGAGGGTACAGCCCAACTGCCCTTTAGCGCCCGTTATCAGCAAAACAGGCTTACTCATTTTTGTTGAACATGTAGCGGTAGTAATCCAATACGCGGTTGTCTTTTTCTGCCTTGCGCACGTCTTCCATCAACGCTTTCACACCCGGCACTTCGTCAATAAATACCAATGCACCATAGGCAGAAATGCGGGTTTCGTAGTTGCTGTGGCGGCGTGCGTAGTCTGCCAGCACCTTTGCGCCTTCTAACTGCACGCTTTCGGGCTGTTCGGACAGGTAGCTGCCAAAATAGTTGAACATGTAGTTCAACTCATAGCCGTTGCGGCGTGCCATCGTTTTAACGAACCAGTCGTATTTACCCAGTACTTTGAAGTAGCTGTAAAACTCTGCCAAGGTTTTGACTACCAAAAAGTTCTGTACGCCCTCAAATTGTTCTACATAGCTCACGGCATCCTCTCCGCCTGAGTTGGCGTAGGCATACAGCGAATTAACCAATACAGTGTAGGAACTGTCTTTCATCGTATTGGTAAAGAAAGAAGGATTTATTTTGCCTGAAAGTGCATTGACGGCAGAGGCGCGCACCAGCGAGTGTTCATCGTTGAGCGCCATGTTTTGGACTTTGTCAATCAGGCTTTCTTCTAATTTTTCCTGACTTTCCAATACTTGCACGGCCATTTGACGAATCTGCCAAGTGCGGTCATTCAATCCTTGGCGGACAGCAGCCAGTAAAACTTCGTTAGCAGCGGCCAACTTGGCTTCGGCCGCATCATCATCCTCACCCGGAGCCTCGTTTGTCATTAGTTGCAGCTCGTCCAATGCCTTGCGGCGCGCCAGCATACGGTCGGCATTTTTCAATTGATACATCCACTCATCAACTGTTTTTTCGTGGCGGATGATACCTACCAATTGGGTTTCGCCATCCAGCAATACCGCATCGGGCTTTTGGGCAACAGCAAAGCGAAAACTCTGTTCGCGCTGGTTGATTTCTATCTTTTGTCTGATTTTTCGGCCGTTTGCCCAATAATCCAGCATCATAGGCAGGCGATAAACCGCAGGTGTGTAGGTTGTATCGTGCACCTGTTTCACCTCAACGGTCAGGAAACCGTCGGCATAAGCATGTTTCACCTCTAATTCGGGATGTCCGGGGTTCATGAACCACTGGTCGTAGAACCAGTTCAAATCCATGCCCGTAACCTCTTCAAAAGCCAGACGCAGGTCGTGGATTTCGGCTTTGCCGTACTGGTGTTTTTTCAGATAGAGGCGCAGCGAAGCAAAGAAAGCATCATCACCCAAAATATGGCGCAACATGTTGAGAATCAGACCACCTTTGGCATAAGAATGGCTGTCAAACATGTCTTCTTTTTCGCGGTAGTAGTAGCGAATCAGCGGCTCGCGTTTGGTATAAGACTCGTTGAGGTATTGTTCCCACTCATTTTGCCAAAATTCATCGGCGGCATCCTGCCCGTATTTGTGTTGTTGCCAAAGGTATTCGCTGTAAGTAGCAAAAGATTCGTTGAGCGGCAGGTTTGCCCAGCTTTCGCAGGTTACTAAATCGCCAAACCAGTGATGAAAAAGCTCGTGAGCGATGATATTGTCCCAGTTGTCGTCTAACAGGTAGCGGTTGTCCACCTGTAACTGCTCCATAAACACCGAAGCAGAAGTATTTTCCATCGCTCCCGAAACAAAGTCGCGCACAACTACCTGCGAGTATTTATCCCATGGATACGGATAGTCCAGCAGGTTGGAGAAAAATTCCATCATTTCGGGCGTGCGACCAAAAATGGCACGTGCATAAGGCGCATATTCAGGTTCAACATAGTAGCTCACTTCTTTATCGCGCCACTTGTCTTTAATAACGGCATATTTGCCAATGGCCATCATAAACAGATAAGGCGCATGAGGCTTATCATGTTTCCAGTGGTCGGTACGCGTACCGTCTTTGTTGATTTTGGAACTTATCAGGCGGCCGTTGCTCAGGCTGACAAAGGCCGAATCTACCGTGATGAAGATTTCCTGCGTAGTTTTTACGTTAGGTGCGTCAAAGGTCGGGAACCAGCACGAACTGGCTTCTGTTTCGCCTTGTGTCCAGATTTGCTGCGGCTTATTGGGCTCTTCGCCTGTGGGGTTAATGAAATACAGTCCGCGGCGGTCGGTAATGGCAGCGCTGCCTTGTGTTTGCAGCTCGTTGGGTTTGGCAGTGTATCGGATGCGTAGTGTCAGTTCCTCGTTGCGGGTGTAGGTTTTGTTCAACCCGATGCGAATTTGGTTGCCGTCGTAAGAATAGCCCAGTGGTTGGTTGATTTTGCCCGTCAGTTGGATTTCGTGGAGGTCAAAACCTTTGGCATCCAGAATGACGCTGTCCTGCGGGAAGAAATACGGCTGCATGGTAAGCGTGGCTATTCCGTTGAGATGTTGCTTTTGCCAATTAAAAGAAACCTCCAACTTGGTATGCTTCAACTTAAAATGCCGTGTGCGCTCGGGATTATACTTCCAGCGCGTAGGCGCCCATACCCCTGCCGAGCGCGACCACACCTTCATCAGGCTGTCCTCGAAAGCTGCATCGGGGTCGCCCCCATCGCTGACTACTTGCTCTGCCTTGACTGTGTTTCCCGGTTGTGTGATTTTAGGTTGGCAGGCATAGATGAAAAACACCGCTACAAGTCCTGCCAAACTTAACCTTACAGGTTGAATACTCATCATCATCATGTTTTTGTTATGCGCTAAATAAAAAAAGCCCTCAAAAGGGCTTTTGTGTTAATGTTTTGTTAATTACTGACTAACCGTGCAACATCTGTACCATTCCAACGTTAATCAGTTTGTTTTCATTTTCATATTTACTGTTGAGAAAACCCTATCGGTTTCCGATAGGGCTTTTTGTTGTTTGTTGGCTAAGGCTTGTAAACCTTTAACCGAAGTATTTTCACATTTACCGGTGAGAGCAATAAGTTTTTCAAATATAGCCACAATACCCAAAGATGCAAAACAGCCGTGAGGTAAATATAATGCCACTGTTATGAAAAAAATGTTAAAAACAGCGGTTGTATTGCAGAGTTATTGATAGTCGCTTGCCGGTACTAAAAAGTTTTCAATGGAAAGAATCTTTTTTTGTGAATCATCTAAATTTTTGCTTTTCTAAAAAAAGATGCAACCATTGGTCAGTAGCTCAAAGCGTTGCCTTTTGATGATTGAACATCCGGCTCTCGCACAAATCCGTTGATAATCAGATAACGCACTTTGCCGTTCTCCGCAAGCACAAGGTCGGGGTTTTGCTCCATACTGACCGCATCGTCAGGGCGGGTGTGGTTGCCTCGCAGCAGGTTAAAGGGAATATCTGCCGGAACGTCTTTTTCCTGCCAATCCTGCCCTTTGTAGCGCAAAGCAGTGTAGCCTTCCGCCAGTAAGCGGCTGAAATTCAGTTTCCTGATTTGGTCTAAACTGTACATTTCTTCGGGATAAACCTTGCCGAAACTCACCTGTAAATTGGTACAGTCTATTTCGCGATAGCCGTACAAGGTGCTCAAATCGCCGATGTCGTCCACAAAGCATTGGTAATAGAAACTGCGCCCGTCGGCTTTCATGCGCTCACGGATGTCAAAAGAGATATCGGCGCGGTAGGCTGTTCCGTTGAAATCCAGCAAAGCATTGCGCAGCACCAAATGGCGCAGTTGTGTGCGGTTTTCGGGAATCGCCCAATATTGCTCGGTTGTATGATGCTCATATTCTTTTTGCGCAATGGCATAAAGCGCCGAAAGAATGGCAATAAAATTCAATTGGCGGATATAAAATTTTTCAGGGTCATCGGGGTAGCCGCCGGACTCTATTAACACGGTGCTTGTGCCCCATTTTTGGATGTTATCACCAAAGGCACGCGGCTCAAATTCATCGTTATATTTGGCAACCTGCCCGGGGATGATGCTTTGCAGGTCGTCGTTCATGGCCGCAATGAGGCGCATGGCACGTTCTCGCACGGGATTTACCTCTTTGGCTACGTTATAGGCAGGCGCAAGGAATGAAATAGTGGCCGGCTTGGGCGTATAGTAGGCCGTGTAGCGCGTATGTTGGTCGTGCAGGTTAAACCCGAAATCGGCGTTCAGTTCATCGCGCAGGCCTTTGAGCAACCGCGACTCGGGATTGACTAACCGCAGGGCATCGCGGTTCATGTCTATGTCTAATGCTGTGCGTCGTTTGAACACCTCCGCCCCATCGGGGTTGAGCATCGGCACAAAGTGCAGGCTCAGGTTGTCTAATATAACCTTGCGGTAGCTGTCCAACTCATCGGAAGCGCTGAAAAAACGGAAAATATCGAACAGCGCCATAGTCGCCGTGGCTTCGTCGCCGTGCATTTGCGACCAGAGCATCACTTTGGTGGTGCCTTTGCCCAATCGGATGTGATGAATCACGCGCTTTTCGGTAGAAAGCCCCAACTCTTTTACCGAAAAACCTTTGTCGGGTGAAAGTGCAGCTATCAGCGGCTGAATATCAGCGTGTTTGAATCGGCGATAGGTAAAATAGGGTTCGCGGTAGGTTTCATATTGCCGTTGCAGGGCAGCAACAAACGCTTTTCTGTTCATGGTTCTTTTTTGGGCAAAAATGGAGGCGCTCAGGCAAAAGCACAAGCATAGAGGGAGGAGAAAGCGGTTAGTCTGCATTTTTAGTACACGGATTATAAGAACAAATTAAACTTATATCCGCTAATATATGCAACTGCTCTTGCAGGAAGCTAACCGTGCCGCGCAGGTGTGCGATTTCCTCTTTGAGTTGGGTGATAGTATTAATATGGCGCTCGTAGCGTTCACTGCGTTAAAGAATATTCTTCATCAAAATTCAGGTCTTCTAAAAAATTTTTTTAAAAAACGGGAACGTTTGTCGTTTAGCGATATTAAACCGTGAAGACAGACAAACTTTACGATTATTTTGATTTTTAACGCTGATTTATTTCCCACCAAATGATGACCGAAGAATTAAAAGGCTATTTCAAAAATCTTTATCGCATGATGCTGAGCGATGATGACATTCATGAACAGGAACTGTCAATGCTATATCAATTAGCTATTGATAAGGGATTTACCGAACAGGATATTGATAGTTTCCTTGGAGAGCCGATTGAGAGTGATGAAATGTTTGCGCCCCATGACACACTTATTAAAATAGAATACCTGTATGATTTGGCAAGGATGGCTTGGGCAGACGGAAATATAGACGACAGAGAGAAGGATACCCTTTTGCGCTTTTGTACCGCGTTTGGATTTGCAGAGGAGAATATTCCACTCATCATAGAATTCCTATTGGAAGAAGCCAAGCGTGGCGCAAGCAAGCAATCTGTTATGGAACAAGTCAAACAAAACCTATAAAAATTATGGCGAAGCTGTTTAAAGGAATTTTTAATACAAACGCTGCACAAGCACCTACACAGACCGTTGCATCTGACATAACAACAGGTATATCAAATCATATACCTGCAACATCTCACACACCTTTTGACAAAGAAGACCATCATCAGGAGGGCAAAAGAAAAGGTGAAAGCCTTCGTGGTTCTCATGTAGGTTTAAAAGTATGCCTTCAAAGGATAGCAGCCAAGCTTGTTGAACGTGCAGGTATAGACAAAACAGCACAGGAAAAGCACATGGCAGACCTCCGTGAAAAACTAAGCGGGCTTAAAGAAAAAACTAAGCATTTGCATGAGGAAAAGAATGAAATCATTAACCAAAAAATTCCTCAGATAAATGCCGCAATAGACAAATTGGAGCATGAAATCATTGAAATTAAGAAAGACCCTACACCATACCTTGAAGAAAAAGCAAGCAAATTGGGATTGTACATTGGAGCAGGAATTCTGTTTTTCCTCACGGTATATCTATTCGTCTTTTACAGTTCTGCCAGCTACTCTGCCTTTTTTAAAGAGTTTCAAGTTACCGATGACATAACCATTTCGCAGCAATTATTTGATGCACAGGCAGTTGTTCGGGCATATCACGATGGTATAACCGAACTCGTGCTGATTCTTACCATTCCTTTCGTTTTTCTTGGATTAGGCTATTTGATTCATAAGTTTCAGGAAGGCAGTGGGGCAAAGATGTACTTTAAAGTTGCAATGCTCATTATAACTACGTTTTTGTATGATACCCTGCTGGCTTACGGCATTACAGAAAAAATATACGACATTAAAAGACAAGGAGGATTTAATGATATGCCTCCTTACAGTTTCACACTGGCTTTTCAGGATGTGCATTTTTGGACAATTATTTTTTCGGGCTTCCTTGTGTACATCATCTGGGGTTTCATCTTCGACTTCACAATGGCATCTTATCAGGCATTAGACAAGATTAAACTGCTGATACAAGCCCGAAGAGAGCAGATAGCACTCAAAGAATACGACCGAAGAAAATTAGAAGAAAGAATCCAACAGATTCAGCAGGAAATCAACGGAATAGCCATTGACATAACGCATCTGGAGGAAAAAATTAAACATCCTTCTGTTACTATCAACATAAAAGAACTCGAGCACATCGTGATGCAATTTCTGAACGGATGGCTGGAATACATGACCTATGCCAAGATACCCTCACAGGAACAGGAAGAAGCTCATAAAATTGCTAAAGAATTTATTGAAAAATATCGCACCGTTAATTTGACCCAATTCAATTTAACTCACTAACCCTAATCCAAGATGAAACGCACTATTTTGTTCACTCTTGCATCTATGCTGTTTTTTGCTTCTTGCGGCAGTAGCGAGCAAAAGCAAGAGACAAGCGATACACAACCGTCTGCCGCGCCTAAAGACAAGCAATACAACATTACCATATTGCTTGACTTGTCTAACCGACTTATCAGATCTGTACAACCTTCTCAAAAAGAGCGTGATATAGAAGCTGTGAAACAGATTTTAGGAGTTATGCGCTCACATTTGTCCGGCAAAGGAACTTACAAATCCAAGGATAAAATACGAGTTATTTTCAGTCCTGCACCTGCTGACCCTAACATTAATAGTTTGGCAAAAAAACTCAGTGTGGATTTTTCTAAATTGGATAATGGCAGCAAGCGCGATGCTTACAAGAGCATGGAAGATAATTTCGCCACCTCGCTTTCAGAGATTTATGATTTAACCCTTCAAAGCCAAAAATGGGTAGGTTCTGATATCTGGCGATTTTTTAAATATGATGTCCGCGAATTGTGCATCGACAGAAATCCCGATTATGAAAATATTTTAGTTGTTATAACCGATGGCTACCTGTATCATGTCCAGTCCAAAGACCGAGTGAATAATCGCACAGCTTACATCCCCGACTGGTTTTTGAAAAAAGAAGGATTAAGCAACAATCCGAAATGGGAGCAAAAATTCAAAGAACAAGATTACGGGTTAATTAGCATCAATCAGAAATTGGACAACCTGTCTATTCTTATGCTGGAAGTAAATCCTGTAGATAGCCAGAAAAATGATGAGGATATCATTAGGGCATATATTGCCAAGTGGTTTGATGAAATGCAGGTGAGCAGATACAGCATCTATAACACCGATTTGCCACAAAACACCGCTAATCGGATAGAAAATTTCTTTCGTTAATTCAACGCTCTAAATTCAAACATCATGTATCATTTCCTCTTTTTCCTATTAGGAAGCCTGCTGACTATTTCCATAGCTCAGGCTCAATCGGCAGAACTGCGCATTAAGAATACTTCTGACAGAATGCTAACTGTTAAAGTCATGAACTCAAATAATGGCAGACTCTTTAAAAAATTTATCGTTTATCCACGCGCGAGTTATACCGAGTACTTTGCAACAACGGGTAGTTTTTTCCTCAAAACAAAGGCTGAATATCCGGGGCGTGAACCAGTCTATGAGAAAGGAAATCCGTTTAGAGTTTATGTCGGCACCGACGGCTATTCCGTACTGACCATTACGTATGCCATTCAAGAAAGCAATGTAGCCAATCCGTTGGAAGGCAAAAGTATCTCCCGACAAGAGTTTGAGCGCGATAACTGATTTATCTTGAATTTTATCATCTCCTAACCTTCATAAGAAGAATGGCGAGATGATAGAATTTCTTTCCTCCTCCGACATCCTTTTGTCGCATCGGGCTTGCCGAAAAGCACAGGGATTGAAGGGGCTGTCGGGTGCCTTGATTTGTTGATGCGGTTTGAACCTTCAATCAGTCAAAAAACAGCCAATTGATGCCCAGTTCTAACGAGCGTGGTTGGGCATAGTAACGGGGCGTGTTGAAATAAGCCTTGCCTGCGATATCTTGCAACAGATTAGTAACCTTGACGAACAACAGCGCTTTGCTGATTTTGAAATTAAAAAACAGGTCTAATACGGGAAATCCGTCGGTCAGATAGCGGTCATTCAGGATGAACTGTTGGGTAGAAGGCATAAAAGCATTGGCATAAAAAGCTGATTTCCAGTGAAAATCAACACCAAACTGCCCATCCAGCTCGTCCCTGAAAAACTTTTTCTGTACAAACAACTGTGAATTAATCAGCAAGGGTGGTACGCGGAACACATCTTCTCCCATGTTGTAGCTGTACATAATTTGCGTGAGCCATTGCAAATAATTCCACCGCGCTCTCAAATGCACACCTGCATGGAGGATACGTACCCCTTCGGTTGTTTGGCGGGCAATGCCGGCGGTGTCGTAATAAACCATATTTTGGATGTTCTCAAAGCCGGCAAACCGCGAAAATGACAGGTATTTTTTGATGAAGGGAACAGGAATGAAGTCTGTTTCATAGTTTAGGCGGTCGGAAACAGTACGGTAAAAATCAGCATTATCCCACTTGAAAAAGCTGCCGAATACGTGGCGTTGCGTCAAGTCGGGGCTGAATACCGTGCGCAGCCAAGTGCCTCTGAACCACTTGTTGATATACACCAATTTGGCGCGATAGTCGCGCATGGGCAGTTGCAGTTCGCCCTCTGCCTCTAACTTGTGATGTTTGTAAACGGGAATATTGGCGGCAAATCCTGCAAACCACTCCGGAGCAATATTCACCCGCTTAACGGAATCGGCAAGCGTGCTTACGTCTGTATAATTGGCTTCAAAGCCATACAAGCGGCTGCGCAAATAGGCGCGATAACGCAAGGCGTTCCACTGTCCTTTGATGCCTGCCCGATTGTCCAACTGTTGATAATCTGTCAGATAGGTGAGTTGTTGCCCGCGAAAACGGTTGATGTCAAAAGGAAGACGGCGGTAGAAAGTAGCAACATTGCCGGCAAGGTTTTCATCGGTGTATTCATTGATTTGGCGCAGCCACTCCAACTGATGGAACAACTGCGTCGTTAATTTCGCCTGTTGGGTAGAGTCTTTTTTCAGGTCAAACTGTTGATAGAGATGAAAGGTGCGCACTTTCTCACGACTGACAACCTCTTCTAAACTGTAAGCCAACTCCTGCGGACTAAGGTTGGCGAGCGTTTCCGAATTGGCAGGAGAAAGTTCGTCGGTATTGTATCCGCCGTTTTCCTGCACGGCATGTTCCGAATAAAGAAAATGCGCCAACAACTTGTAGCGCAAATCCTTTGAGAAAAAGCGGGTCATTGCGCCATAGTTTTGGATGCTCAGCAGCGGATCGTTGCGGCGCGAATTTCTGCCCAGAATTTTATTGGCTTCTTGCCGTTGAAAAAAGATAGCCGCGCTTGCATCGGGCGTAATGCTGCGGGCGTGCGTAACGCGCAGGCGGGTGCGCCCTTTACCGCCCTGAATATAGTCCAAATCGGTAACGGGCGAGTAGCTGTCAAAATAGCGCACTTCATCCCGTTGCAGGCGATAAGGAGCGAGCGCATTATAGCCCAAACGCGTGCCGATTTGTTCTGGCTCCCGATAAAAAATGGGTTGGGTTGCCGTACCAAAAATCCCCAAGTCTTGCCAAGTGTTGCCATTGCGTTGCACCATATTATACCTGTGGCGATTGGCATAGGTGGTGTCAATGTACAGCGTATCGGTAATGTTGTTGTAGAGCGTGTGCCAGTAGTAATAGCGGGTCGTATTCGGCCCGTAGCGGATAGAGTCTTTTTTGGCGGGGGGTGTATTGCTATTGTTAGGGGTGTCTTGTGCCCATGCGCCGGATATTGCAAGCAGGAAAACTGCCAAACCAATAAATATTGTTGGAAAAGACTTTTTTGGATGGTAATTTGCCGCCTGCAATGTGCTCATTAGCGATGGATTCATACTTTTTGCGGCTGCAAAGCTATGTAAAAAAGCCTATTGAAGCTGTGAAGAGTTGTTAAATGCCGCATAGCAGCCATTTATCGTCAATAAATTTTATATTGTTTCATTATTTTACCCCTCATGCAGAGCTTAGGCTTTAGGCTGTTTTTGTTCTTCCTCCTCGCAGATGTGGCACTTTTTGCCATGTTGGTGATGCCGGAAGATTATTACACGCCTACGCCTGCCGTTATTGTTTCAGAAGCTCCTCCAAAGGCTACCGAAAGAGGATTTATTTCTGCTGCGCCTTCGCCCAATGCACGCCAAACCGCAATATCTGCCGATACAACACGGCCTGCCATTCGCTATCGGGAGCCTGCGAAGTAGCTTTTTTGCTAAGCAACACCTTACCAATAATTTCAATCATATGAAAAGAATCACTTGCTTTCTGATGGGTTGCATGGCGATAATGACAGCCTATGCACAAGATTTTGCTATTGCGCAATTAGAAAAATCGCCGCGCCACCACGAATGGGTTGAGGTAAAATACGGCAACCGCACGGTACATTGCTTTGTGGCCTTCCCCGAATCGCCCGTGAATACGCCTGCTGTGGTGGTTATCCACGAAAACCGAGGGCTGACCGACTGGGTGCGCAGTTTTACCGACCAACTCGCTGCCGAGGGCTACTTAGCCATTGCCCCTGACCTGCTGTCAGGATTTTCGGAAGATAAAAAGCGCACCTCGGACTTTGCCAACTCCGATGATGCACGTACTGCACTTTCGCAACTGAAACCCGAACAAGTAAGTGCAGACCTTGCGGCCGTGCAAGCGTATATTGCCAAAGCCCCATCTTGCAACGGAAAAACGGCTATCATCGGCTTTTGTTGGGGCGGCGGCCAGTGTTTCCGTGCCGCAACCAATATCCCCTCTATTCAGGCAGCGTTGGTTTTCTACGGCGGTGCACCCGAAAGCGCTGAGGAGGTAGCCCGTATCAAAGCACCTGTGTACGGTTTCTATGCTGAAAATGACCAGCGCATCAATGCCGGCATTCCAAAAATTGAAAGCCTGATGAAAGAAGCGAACAAGCCGTTTGCCTACGAAATTTACAAAGGAGCAGGCCATGCCTTTATGCGCATTGGCGATGACCCCGCGGGCAGTGCCGAAAACAAGCAAGCCCGCGCCGACTCATGGGTACGCATCCGCAAGATTCTGGCGGAGTTGAAGTAAGAAATGTTATCTTTGTTCATATCAATGCCAATAGGGGAAAATCATGACGGCGTCGGCAATAAATAATGAAATGATATGCTTTCAGCTTCGCAACAACTTGTATCACTCGCTGGATGAGGGGCTGCGAACTGCGTTAGACAAAGTTTCCCAAAAAATTGAAAGACGATTGCTTCTGGTCAATCAGGGAAGGGCAGAGATAACAAGCGAAGGTATTTTAGCGGAGTTATTCAGTCTGCGTCTCAAAGCATTTCAATGGCTGACCCATAAGGCTGATTTTGACTACTTACATGCTATTGAACAGGTGGTTCCGCAAGTAGAATTATGGAAAGCAAATGAGAGGATGCGGGAGTTTGCAGAAAATATTCTATTTGCGCTGCGTTGCAATCAACGGGTTGCATATGCATTGGCCAAACAAGGAAGTTTTACCGGAGAGCAAATGGCAAATCAGGCGCAACAAGCAGCCCATATCAGTTACAGACAGTTTGTTACGGCACTGCACGTTGCGTTAGCCCCGGAGACAGCGCAAAAAATAGCCGACCTTACTCGGGCATCGCTCCAAATAGAATTGGTGATGCTTGCATTTGATATTATCGCTGATAAAAAAACGGAATTATCTGATAGAACCATCCGTAAGCTAAGTTTTCTTGCCGCAGATGCCGGACAAGAGTATATGGCCACGGCTCTTGATTTAGGTATTATCAAACGACGCTCAAAACCTATGGATTTCAATCAGATGTGCGTACCCGAACCATCTGATATAGCAGAAGAGCACAAGCTGGCAAATCTTGATTTGGAAGCATCGGCAGACTTGTCTTGATTATCTATGCAATCGGCATTCACCAAAAGCGATATTTTGCTCGTAAATTTCGGTCAACCGCCGACAGAGATAAAGGGACATGAGCAGGGCTATGAACGCCCTTGTATTGTCATCAAATCTCTGAATCATTTACAACTTGCAATTGTAGTCCCCTTAACAACCAAAGAGCCGGCCTACTTGGGTTATTCAACCGTAAAGATTGCCAAAGGTACATCTGTATTGCATCAGGATAGCTATGTTTTGTGTCATCAAATCAAGACCATTTCCTTTCAACGCATTACCAAAAAATTAGGCAGTATAGAACGCAAAACCCAACTCAAAATTGAGGCAGTACTGATAGATTTATTGGAATTGTGAAAAATACACCACTTCAAATCGCCTTGCTGAATTGTGCTTGGGCTTCGTTGCGGTACAGGTAGGCATCAAAAGCAGCGCAAATGTGCCGCACCAACAGTCTTCCTTTGGGCAATACCTCTATGGTGTTGCCCATTATTTTTACAAGCCCGTCGGCAGCGAAGGCGGCAAGTTTGTTGCCGATGTGCTCGGCAAAATCGGCACTGAAATCTTCGGGTGCAAAGTTGGTGCGGTCGGTACACATCAAATCCAAAATATGGCGACGGATGCGCAGGTCTTCCTCGCTAAGCAAATGCCCGCCAACTAAGGGCAAACGCCCTTCGGTAAGGGCTTGTTGGTAGCCTTCTACGGTTTTATCGTTTTGGGCAAAGGCTGTCCACGTGTCGCTGATGGAAGATGCGCCCAGCCCGATGACCAATTTGTGGTTGGTGGTGGTGTAGCCCATGAAATTGCGGTGCAGTGTGCCGCTGTGATAGGCTTTCAGCAACTTGTCGGAAGGCAGCGCGAAGTGATCCATGCCGATAGCTTCGTAGCCCATGGCGGTCAGCAGGCGGTTGCCAAGGCTGTACATGCTGATTTTTTCATCGGCTTGCGGCACGTCTTCGTCGGTGTATCGGCGTTGTCCTTTGCTTTTCCAAGGCACATGCGCGTAGGAATAAAACGCGATGCGGTCGGGTTTGAACTCTGCCAGCCTGCCGATGGTCATTTCAATGCTATGCAGGGTTTGTTTGGGCAGCCCGTACACCAAGTCCACATTAACGCTTTCATAGCCCAATGCCCGCGCCCAAGCTACCACCCGTGCGGTTTGTTCAAAGGTTTGCGGGCGGTTGATGATGTACTGCACTTGCTGGTCAAAATCCTGTACGCCAAGGCTGATGCGGTTAAACCCGACTTCTGCCAAGGCTTGCAGATGCGCCTCGGTGGTGTAGTTAGGGTGTACTTCTACGCTGAACTCGTGGTCGGCAGCGCGCTCGGCATGTTGCATGATGCCCTCAATTAGCCGTTGCAGGTTTTGCGGGGAAAAGAATGTGGGCGTTCCCCCGCCCAAGTGAATTTCTTTGATAACAGGCTTTGCCTCAAAGAGTTGCAGGTACATTTGCCACTCCTGCAATACGCTTTCCAGATAAGGCGTTTCTACGGCGTGATTTTTTGTAATGCGCTTGTTGCAGGCGCAGTAAGTACACAATTCTTCACAAAAAGGCAGGTGAATATAGAGGCAAACTGTTCGGTTTTCTGCCGTGAATCGCTCCCGAACGGATGCAGCCCATAGTTGCGGCATAAGGCTTGCATGGTTCCAATAAGGTACGGTCGGGTAGCTCGTGTAGCGGGGCAGCGCCACATCGTAGCGATGCAGCAGCGCCTTAAGTTCGGCTTCGTTCATGGCAGCGGTTTGTCTGTTGTGATGCAAAGATAGTTTTGCAAACCGTTTTTACTGTAAAGAGAACATCGCTCTTTACTCATAAATCTCTCTGCGATGCCCCACAGCAATTACTTCAACCGTGAGCACATCATCAAAAACGTCATAAATAACGCGATAATCACTTATGCGAATGCGGTATCCGGCTCTGCCTCTAAGTTTTTTGCAACCGGGCGGACGCGGGTCATTTGCAAGCTCATAAATAGCAGCTTTTATCTTGGTATAATAAGGTTCGCGGACAGTTTCAAGTGTTTTGATGACCTGCTTTTTTAAGACAACCTGATAGGGCATCACTTATTGCGGTTTGCTTCAATTATTTTAAAAGCCTCATCAATGGGAATAGACGGCTCATCGGACTGTTTTGCCTCGTCATAAAGCCTGATGTCTTCAAGTTCTTCAAGTTCTTCCATGATTGCCTCAAAATCTTTCATGGAAAGCACGACAGAGAGCTTGTTACCCTCACTGTCGGTGATATACTGCGGTTGAATCGTAAGCATGGCACACTTTGTTCAATAGTACAAAAATATACGTTAATCGGTTGATTATTTGCGCCTTGTGCCGCCGTTTTTTTACACGGCAGCACCCACCACCACCACAATTTCACCTTTCACGGCTTTTTCGCTAAAATGGGCAAGCAGTTCGGCGACTGTGCCGCGGGCGATTTCCTCGTGCAGTTTGGTCAGTTCGCGGGCGACGCATACGGGGCGCTCGGCTCCACAGTGTTCTTTGAGCTCTTCCAGCAGTTTGAGCAAGCGGTGTGGCGATTCGTAAAGCACAACGGTATGCTCCGAAGCGGCTATTTGCGCAAGTTGGGTTTGTCTGCCTTTTTTGTGCGGCAAAAATCCCCAGAAGGTGAAAGTATCGCAGGGCAGCCCCGAAGCCACCAACGCAGGGACAAAAGCCGTCGGGCCGGGCAGGCACTCCACTGCAATGCCTTCGCGCACGCAGGCACGAATGAGCAAAAAACCCGGGTCGGAAATGCCGGGCGTGCCTGCATCGCTGACCAATGCGCCCTTTTGCCCCTGTTGCAGGCGGGCAACAATGCCTTCTACGGCTTTGTGTTCGTTGGCTGTGTGAAAGCTCAGCAGCGGCTTTTTGATATCAAAATGTTTGAGCAGGTTGCCCGAAACGCGGGTGTCTTCCGCTACAACAAAATCAGCCTCGCGCAACACGCGCAAGGCTCGCAGGGTAATATCTTCCAAATTGCCGATGGGCGTAGGTACAACGGTGAGCATGGCGGGTTACAGGTTTTCCCCCAATTCCAACACCTCCCACGTGTGGTCGGCAAGCAGGTGTACTTTGGCAATAAATTTTGTGTATTTGCGGCTGCGTCCCCATTCGTGCGGCGCAACCAAGGAAAGGGTATCTCTTTGCCCTTCGCGCTCGTAGAGGTAGTAGATGCGCCCAATGAGCGGATTAAAGCGCATTTCTGCCTGATAGATGCGCTCCGATACCCAAATGCGCTCCTGAATTTGGCGTGCCTGTTTTGCCAACGTTTGCATTTGCTCGTAGAGTTGCCCCATTTGTGCACTGGTTTGTTGGCGCATGGCTTCCAGCGCATTGGCTTTGATGCTTCCTTCATCTTCGGGCTTGATGACAGCACCGCCTACTGTGTGCGCATAGGGCAACAGACCCGGGTTAGCGGCTATTTTCTCCCGCATTTTTTCCAAGTCTATGCTGTTTACGTCAATGGCTTTTCCGATATGTTCGTTTTGCGGTTCGGGCATGTTTGGCAATCAGGTTAAAACACTGCACACGCTCAAAAGCATGTGCTACATCATTAACAAAAAAATCGGGTGTTTGTTCACACCGCCACCGGTGCTTTGATAGCCGGGTGCGGGTCGTAGTTCAAAAGTTGAAAATCTTCGTATTTGAACGCAAAAATATCCTTTACCGAAGGGTTTATCAGCATTTGCGGCAGCGGGCGTGGCTCGCGGCTGAGTTGCAAGTTTACTTGTTCCAAATGGTTCAGGTAGATATGCACATCGCCGAAGGTGTGGATAAACTCGCCCGGTTGCAGGTCGCAAACCTGTGCAATCATCATTGTGAGCAGCGCATATGACGCAATGTTGAACGGCACGCCCAAGAAAACATCCGCACTGCGCTGGTATAGTTGGCAGGAAAGTTTGCCTTCCGCCACATAAAACTGAAACAGCACATGGCAAGGCGGCAGCGCCATGCGGTCAATATCGGCTACGTTCCACGCACTCACCATCAGGCGGCGCGAATCGGGGTTGCGTTTGATTTGGTCAATCAGTTGCGATATTTGGTCAATCGTGCGCCCGTCAGGGGCTTGCCAACTGCGCCACTGCTTGCCGTACACGGGTCCTAACTCGCCGTCGGGGGCTGCCCACTCGTCCCAGATGCTTACGCCATTAGCTTTCAGGTAGGCGATGTTGGTGCTGCCTTGCAAAAACCACAACAATTCATGAATAATGGATTTGAGGTGCACTTTCTTGGTTGTAACCAAAGGAAAGCCCGCGGCAAGGTCAAATCGCATCTGATAGCCAAAAATGCTGATTGTACCCGTTCCCGTGCGGTCGGTTTTGCGCACCCCGTGCGTTAAGATGTGCCTAAGCAGGTCGTGGTATTGTTGCATGGTGCAAAGTTAGCAAAACCCGTCCCTACCGCAATTAGAAATCTGCCCGAATTTTGCACGGTAATAGCAATGCAGTGCAGTTGCAATCCATTGAATATATGTAATAAATTGCCTGTGCCAACGTTCATTCATGAACGCCATTACTCCAAATCATCCGCTTATTATTGTCAAAAGTCTTACGTTACCAAGTTTTTGGAGTGGTGCTATCGTTTGTAAATCCGCATATACTTTTTGCAAAACAGATATCGGCAATACTGTTTTGTGGAACTTGCTGCCTGTTGAGTCATGCGGCAAGTGCTCAAAAGCGCTGGTGGGGAAAAGTAGTGCAGGATACCTCATATATTCAGAGCTACTATAACCATTGGTGCATAACAGCATCGGGCACGGCCAATAATGCACTGCTGAATTTTATTGCATTGCGCAGCGGCAATCGGGCAACCTACCAAACCGATATACCGATTTCCGGTGGTTTGAGCATTGACTACAAATGGTTTACCTTGGGCTTCAACAGCAACCTGACGTATATCAATCTCTACACGGAAGGTGCGGAAAAAGGCATCAGCACGCATAGGAGCTTGCAGGCAGGCATCACAGGCAAGCGGTTGTGGTTGCAATCTTCTTTACAAGAGTATGACGGTTTCTACTTGATTGACGTAAGAAGCAACAACGGCTATCAGTTGCCGCGGGTAGAAAGCCGCAGCGACGTACAAGTTCGTGCACTTTTTTCTTCGGTGCAGTATGTATTTAACCCGCATCGCTATTCGCATGTAGCCACATTGTGGCAGTTGGACAGGCAAATCAGAAGTGCGGGAACGCCTACGGTGGGCATTCTGGTAAACTACTACACGACTTCTGCCGACTCTTCACTGGCTCCCCGCGCCATTCGCTTTGCATTTCCGCGCAGGCAGCAAGGGTTTCGCAGAAGTTTTATCAATGCTTTTGTTACCGCAGGCTATACCTACACCTTTGCATTGCCCCATTCCTGCTTTCTCAATGTGGGTTCGTGGATTGGTTTAGGCATTCAGCGCATCAGCAATGACCCTTCACCCGATGATATGGCCATCAGCTTGGAAAACAACCTGACACTGGGCTACAACGGCAAGCGCATGTATTCCGGTTTGCAGCTAAACGGTAAAGCCTTTGTGGATAACATACTGTCGGGAGAGCCTTATAACCACATTTTCGGGCAAGCAAGGATATTTGTAGGCTATCGTCTGCCCAAAAAAAGCCTTAACCGATGATTGCCGCATCCTCTGTTGCACCGCTACGCACAAGCCTAAAAATGCCTACATTTGAACTGTTTCCAAGCTATTACAACAGTGGCAGTCAAAAAATTATTGCAGGTTTTCAGGCAACGTCTTACCAATCTTTCAGGCAACAATCGTTCGTTGATACTCACGCGGCTGTACATAGGCCAACATATTGATTTACAGCAATATGACTTTGTGCTTGGGAAGCCTGCATTTGATATTGTCCGCCAACTGTTAGCCCATAAGTCGTGGATTCCGCTTTGTCAAATAACCGATGCCCGCGATGCTGCCAATAATCGGGTGAGCTACCTGACGCGGCAACTATACCGCACCACGCAGTCTGTTTTAGAGGAACAAGGGGCTGAAAACCTCTGTGTCGGTTATCCATTTGTGCAGGGCAAACTGAATAACGACACCCTCATCCGCTGCCCGCTGTTGTTTTTTCCTGTTCGTTTGGCCATGCGCAACGACAAATGGGGGCTTGTGCTGCGCGAAGACGTGCCCGTTTCGTTCAACAAAACCTTTCTGCTGGCCTATGCGCACCACAACGGGCAAGCACTCAATCAGTTGCTGAACGAATGGACGTTAGAAAATCCTGCGGAAGATGTTACGGTATTTCTTACGGCACTCTATCGGTTGCTGGAAAACGCCGCGCTGGAAGTGCACTTTAATGCAGAACAGTTTGGTGAGCAGTTGCAGCCTTTTACCTCATTTACCAGAAAAGAACTGGATGCAGTTACGGCTACGGGCAAACTGAAACTTGTACCGGAGGCCGTTCTGGGGCAGTTCCCACAGGCCGACTCTTACTTAGCTCCCGACTACGACGTACTGCTGGCAGATGAGCAGGTGGCAGACTTAGAGATGTTTTTTAACAAAGCGACCGTGCGGCAAGCACCGCGTGAAGAAGAGATAGTAACGCCCTACGAGATAGACGCTGCACAGGAAAAGGCTCTGCGACTGATTAAAAGCGGGCAGTCGCTGGTAGTGCAAGGCCCGCCGGGTACGGGCAAGTCGCAACTGATTGTCAATCTGATTGCCGATGCCATTGCTTCGGGGAAGCGCGTGCTGGTGGTTTGTCAGAAAAAAGCCGCCTTAGATGTCGTTTACAACCGTTTGCAGGAGAAGGAGTTGCACCATTTTGCAGCCTTAGTGCACGATTTTCAGCAAGACCGCGCCCGCATTTACGCCAACATTGCCCGTCAGATTCAGCAGGTGCAGGAAAGGCACGAGCAGCGCGTAGATGTAGAAACCCTGCAAAACGAGCAGCAATTTCTGCAACTGGCACGTCAAATCACACTGCAAGAGCGCGAACTGGAAGATTTCCGCAAAGCATTATTTGATGAGAGTGTGTGCGGCATCAGTGCAAAAAATCTCTACCTGACAAGTTCGCTGCAACAAAAACACATAGCGCTGCCCGATGCTATCCGCGACTATTTTCATGCGGAGAAGGCACAGGCATTTTTGCTTACTTTACAACGCTACATCGCTTATGCGAAGCATACCGATGCGGCAGTTTCGCTGTGGCGCAACCGGTTATCATTTGCCAATCACTCCATCCGCGAGCAGCAGCAAATCCGCCAACTATTGCCGCTTGTACCCGGGCAAATAGCCGCCATTAAGCAATCACTTGCCGAAAAACCGTTGGCGACCTCCTTTGTGCAGAACACATGGGCTACGGTCAATCGCTTGTGCGAGGCTGCAAACGAACTTCGGCAGGAACTTATGCCCCAAACCGATTGTACGCAGTGGGAGGCTTTCAATCGCATTGCTGCCCAATGGATAGGCGAAAGTAAGGCCAAACTGTTTGATGAATGGCATTCGCACGCAACCCATGCGGTTGCTGCTGCGGCAGCATTAGTCCCTCAGCAATTGGAAGAAAACAGCATCCCCCAAGCAAAAGCATTGCTGCAAACCTATCTGCAAGACCATCAAAGCTGGACAGGAAAAATCAAGTGGCTGTTTTCAGGCAAAAAGAAACAAATCGGGGCGTGGCTGGCGCTTTATGGGTTGCCGTTTACCCCCGAGGGCATAACGGCCATGCTGCATCAACTCAATTATTATGAACAATGGCAACGGAGCAAAGCCGCTATGCAATCCCTGTTGCCGTTTTTGCCCTATCCCGAATCGTTCAGAGGAGATGCGTGGGCAGCATTTTTAGTCCAAGCTACGGCTTATCGGCGTTTCCTTCAATCGTGGAAAAAATTTGCCGAACAATGGCTGCCCGATTTTGATGTAAAAAATACTGACTGGCAGCAATTGCCGCTTCTATGGGAACGGCTGGCAAGCGTTTTGACGCAAATCAGAACCTTGCAAACCGCATGGCAGCCTTTCCTTGCACCCGCACAACAGGAGTGGCTATGGGCATACCCCGAAGAAGCCGCCGAGATGCTCCGACAAGCAGAGGAGTGGTTTGAAGACCTTTGTGCGTTGGATGCACTCAAAGAACAATTGAGTGCGGAGGAGCGGCAAACCATTGACTTATTAACTGCCGAAGCCCCCGAACAGTGGGACAGTTGGGCAGCTGTTTTTGATAATTCGTGGCGGCTGGCATGGTTGATGGCATTAGAAAACCGATTTCCCGTGCTGCGGAAAGCAAGCGGCCAGTCCTTATTGCAAACGGCTGCCGAACTCCGCCAAAACGTGGTGCAAAAACAACAACTCAGCCTGCAAATTGCACAGTCGCGGGCATGGGAACGTGCTTTCAGCAATTTGGAATACAACCGCCTGCAAAATCTGGTGAGCTACCGCGATTTGCTCCATCAGGTGAGCAAAAAACGCGGCATTTGGCCGCTGCGCAAGCTCATTGCCACTCACTGGGAAGAATTGGCCAATCTGGTACCTTGTTGGCTGGTATCGCCCGAGTCCGCATCGGCACTTTTTCCCATGCAAGAGTTATTTGACATGGTCATTTTTGATGAGGCTTCGCAGTGCTTTGCCGAAAAAGGCATCCCTGCCATGTACAGAGGCCGACAGGCAGTCATTGTCGGCGATGATAAGCAACTTGCCCCCTTCGATTTGTACCGTCCGCGCTGGGAGGAAGTAAACCCCGAAGAAGAAATTGCCACCGAATTAGAGGTGGAATCGCTGCTCGACTTAGGCAAGCGCTACCTGCCGCAGATGATGCTAACGGGGCACTACCGAAGTCGTTACCCCGAACTCATCGGTTTTTCCAATCGCTATTTCTATCAGGAAAAATTACAAATGTTGCCCTACAAAACCGACTGGCAACCGCAGCAAAGTGCTATCCGCTTTGTCAAGGTAGAGGGCATCTGGGAAGATAAAACCAATCGGATAGAAGCTGAAACCGTTGTACAAACCATCCGCAAACAACTTGCCCGGCAACCCGACAAAAGCATCGGCATTATCACTTTCAATATTCACCAGCAGCAACTCATCATGGATTTGCTGGAACAGAGCGATATAGTTCTGCCCGAATCACTTTTTGTCAAAAATATTGAAAATGTGCAGGGCGATGAGCGCGATTGCATCATTTTTTCGGTGGGATATGCCCCGACCGCTTCGGGCAGAATGCAACTCAACTTTGGCAGCCTGAGTCAGGCAAAAGGTGAAAACCGCCTGAACGTGGCCGTTACGCGTGCCCGCGAGCAAATTGTAGTAATAAGCAGTATTTACCCGCAACAATTACAGGTAGAAAACACCGCCAACGAAGGCGCCCGTCTGCTGCGGGCTTATCTGGAATATGCCTTTGCTGTATCGCAACAAGGCTTTCATGCCAACCAAGTATGGAATGCCGCCACCCGACCTACCTCTGCCCCTACACTTGCACAACGTTTGCAGGCAGCCGATGAGCGTTTGCGACCGGGACATCCCTTTGCCGACCTCATCGCAATTGATACGGGCGAACATCCGACAGAGATGATTATGACCGATGATTTGACACTTTATCGGGCTGTTTCTGCACGAAGTGTATTTGTTTATCAACCGCTGCACTTTACCCGCAAGCTGTGGCAGTATCGGTATGTATTTAGCAGAAATTGGTGGAAAAATAATTAAATTATTTGCAAATATTCGCCTAATTGGTATTTTTAACACAATAACCGACCTAATCCTTCTTTTACTACTCTCTTATTTGCAAAACAGGGGTAATGGTGAAGGTGAGTGTCGAATGAACCTTGTACAAACATCTATGTCAGCAGATTTGGTATCATTGCTTACCCCTCGTGAAAGAGAGGTATTAAAACTTATTGCCCAAGGTATGCGAAACAAGCAAATTGGCGAAAAATTAGATATATCTGAGCAAACCGTAGAGACACATCGCAAGCATATCAAACGGAAACTGCAAGCTAAACATACTACCGATTTGGTGAAAATGGCAGAATATTTGGGTTGAGCGGTTCGCTGAACTTAACCCGTAAAAATCAGGAATGTTTTATGCAAAAAGCCACCTCACGCATACTGAGGTGGCTTTTTGCATTACTCCTGCAAAGGAAGATTACGTTTTTTATACTCTTACCAATTCAAAAGTATATTCGGGTTCTGTTTTATCCACATTGCGAGGCAATTTGAAGCGGATACGCAGGCTGTTCTCGGTAGATTCCAGCACGGTCAGCGTGATTTCATTGGGTGTACCTCTGTCCAAAATAATCTGGGTATTATTGGCTCCCAGCGCCCAAGTGCCGGTATTGGCCGGATTAATGTTGGGGCGGGCAGGTGCGTTGCCGGGGATTACGTTGTAATTGGTCGGATTGCCGGATGCACTTTGGAAGGTAATGCGAAATGCCGTATAGTTACCTGTATTGTCGGGGTTACCGTTCAACAAAACTCTTGATACGCGCCATGTTCCGGAAATAAGTTCCAGAGGTGTTTTTGCAGTTGCACCACCCCCGCCACATTTGGACGACATGAACACTAAGCCGGCGAACATCAACAAGAGTGTCAGAAAAGAAGCATGTTTTTTCATCATAATCGGACAAAGGTCATTAGTAAACAAATATACTGAAATATCACTTAAAATCTGCAATAGCGAGCGAATCTGTACAAAGCTCTATTTCTGCGGGCAGATTGGATGCTATGATAATCGTGCGATGCTGTTGTGTCGCAATTTGTTCTTGAAACCACCGCGTATTGGCTGCATCAAAGTTGGTTGTCGGCTCGTCCAGCAATAGTACAGGCGTGCGGCTGAACAGTGCCAGTGCCAGTTTGAGTTTTTGTTTCATGCCCGACGACAGAAAACGAACCTCCCGATTGCGTGCTTTTTCAAGTTGAGTAATTGCCAGCAATTCATCAGCTTGTACGCTCAAAGGTTTTAACAGATGGTGAAGCCGAATGGTTTCTGCAACGGAAAATTCTTCTATCAGCTCCATGTAAGGAGCGGCAAAAGCAATCTGCCGAAAAATATTTTCTTCGCTTGTTGCCCCGTAGCTCACGGTTCCTTCCGAGGCAGGGATGATACCTGCCAATATTTTCATCAAAGTGGATTTCCCGCTGCCGTTGGCGCCTATTATCGCATAGGACTGCCCTGAGCGAAAAGTGGTTGTCAGGCGGCGGAAAATCCACTCAAAGCCAAAGCGTTTGCCTAAGTTGTCGGTGGTAATCTGCATGGCTATTCGTCCGAATCGCCGGAGGTGCTTTTAGCCAATCCTTTCATAAGCCCGCGTGTGGCGTTTTTAACAAACGCCAGCACTTCATCGCGCTCGGCGGAAGGGGCTATTTCTTGCTCAATGGCAGCAATGGCGCGGGAATTGTTCAATCCACTCAGGTAGAGCAGGCGATACACGTCCTGAATATCGCTAATTTGCTCAGGGGTAAAGCCGCGGCGGCGCAACCCAATGGAGTTGATGCCAATGTAACTCAAAGGTTCACGACCGGCTTTGGTATATGGCGGTACATCTTTGCGTACGAGCGAGCCGCCCGAAATCATGGCGTGTTTGCCGATTTTGACGAACTGATGAACGGCACTTGTACCGCCGATAACGGCATAGTCGCCAATTTCAACATGCCCTGCCAATTGTACTGAATTGGCTATCACGCAGTTGTTGCCCACAATGCAGTCGTGGGCAACGTGTACATATGCCATCAGCAGGCAGTTGCTGCCGACAATGGTGGTGTATTTATCTTTTGTACCGCGGCTGACAGTTACACACTCGCGGATGGTGGTGTTGTCGCCAATAACGGCGGTGGTTTCTTCGCCCTCAAATTTGAGGTCTTGCGGTATGCCTGCAATCACTGCACCGGGAAAAATCCGGCAGTTTTTGCCAATTCTTGCACCGGGAAAAATAACCGCATGAGAGCCAATCCACGAACCTTCGCCAATTTCAGTATTATCATGGATGACAGCAAAGGGTTCAATGGTTACGTTCTCGGCTATTTTGGCACCCGGATGAATATAAGCCAAAGGTTGATTCATAAGGAGCTATTGGAAATTCAAAAGTAGTAAGTTTTTATACTTCGCGGGCATCTTTCTTGAAAAGGCTGGCTGTCAGTACGGCTTCGCACACAAGGTTGCCGGCCACAAATGCCTGTCCTTTCATTTTGAAGATACCGCGTTTGATAGGTGCAGTCAGCTCGCAGCGGATGACAAGCGTATCGCCGGGAAGCACCATTTTCTTAAATCGGCACTCGTCTATGCCTAAGAAATAAGTCCAGTAATTGTTGGGGTCATCTACGGTGCTGAGCGCAAAAATGCCACCTGTTTGTGCCATCGCTTCAATTTGGAGCACGCCCGGCATAACAGGGTTGCCCGGGAAGTGCCCTTGGAAGAACGATTCGTTCATTGTGATGTTTTTTACGCCGATAACAGATTTGTCGTCCAAGTGGATGATTTTGTCTATCAGCAGCATGGGGTAGCGATGCGGCAGTTTTTGAGTAATCTGATTGATGTTCAGGATAGGTGTGGTGGCAGGGTCGTAAGCAGGTGCTTGGTCGGGCTGTATTTTCTTCATTGCCCGCTTAATCTTGCGTGCAAATGCCACATTTGCTGCATGTCCGGGGCGCGCAGCAAGGATCTGTGCACGGAGCGGCTTGCCTACCAGCGCCAAATCGCCTACCAAATCCAACAGTTTGTGGCGGGCAGGTTCGTTTTTGTAGCGCAGTTCAATATTGTTCAGGATGCCTTCCTGTTTTACTTCTACTTTTTCTTTGTTGAACAGTTTGGCCAAGTGCTCCAACTCCTCATCTTTTACTACTCTGTCCACAATCACGATGGCATTGTTCAGGTCGCCGCCTTTGATGAGGTTGTTTTTGTGCAGCATCTCGAGCTCGTGCAGGAAGCAGAACGTGCGACAAGAAGCGATTTCATCGGCAAACTGGCTGATATCGTTCAGGTAGGCGTGTTGGCTGCCCAGTACGGGAGAGTTGTAATCAACCATTACCGTCAGGCGGTAGTCGTTCAGCGGCAGGGCTGCCAGTTCAACATTGCGCTCCGGCTCGGAATAAAAAATACCGCTTGGCACATCAAAGAAATCGCGCATGACGTTCTGTTCTTCCAGACCTGCCTCGCGCAGTTGCTCGATGAACTGAATAGAGCTGCCGTCCATAATTGGTGGCTCGGGGCCATCTATCTGAATCAGCACGTTGTCTATTTGCATACCTACCAAAGCTGCCAGCGTATGCTCAACGGTATTAATACGTGCTCCGCTTTGCTCTATGGTTGTACCACGCGATACGTCTACCACAAGGTCTGCATCTGCATCTACGGTGGGCATCCCGGGCAGGTCGGTTCGCTGGAATTTGATACCGTGCCCAGGCCTTGCAGGAAGGAAGGTCATATTAGACACAACACCTGTGTGCAGCCCAACACCTGAAACAGTTACTGATTTTTTAATCGTATGTTGTCTGGTTTCCATTTGATTTATTCCTGAGACTTATTGGCAATTGTTTTTTCTATCGCATCTAATCGCTTAACCATTTCAGGCAGCTTTTTGAATACGGCAAAAGAACGCATGTAGTCTTTTACGTCTATCACCGGCGAGCCTACCAATACCTGATTTTCTTCTTTGATGCTTTTGATGATGCCGGCTTGCGCGCCTATGTTCGTGCGGTTAGCAACCTTAATATGGCCTGCAAAGCCGACCTGACCTGCTATCATACAGCTTTCGCCGATTTCGGTAGAACCGGAAATGCCTGTGAGTGCAGCAATGACTGTATTTTTGCCGATTTTTACGTTGTGTGCCACCTGAATCAGGTTGTCGAGTTTCACACCGCTGTGGATGATGGTTTCGCCCATTGTGGCGCGGTCTATCACTGTATTTGCGCCAATATCCACATTGTCTTCAATCACAACGCTGCCTACTTGCGGAACGGCTACATAGGTGCCGTCGGCCTGTGGAGCAAAACCGAAACCGTCGCTGCCGATAACTGCGCCCGAGTGGATGGTGCAGTTGTTGCCGATGGTGCAGTTGTGATAAATTTTCACCCCTGCGTAAATGGTGGTATTATCGCCTATAACGGTGTTGTCTCCAATATGCACCTGCGGGTAGATTTTCACATTCCTGCCGATTTTTACACCATGCCCGATGTAGGCAAATGCACCTACGTACACATCGCTGCCTATTTGTGCGGAAGGGGCAATGTAGCTGGGTTGTTCAATACCTATCTTCACGCCTGCGGCCTGCATCAGTTTTTGATATTCGCTCAAAAGTTGGCTGAATGCCACATAGGCATCATCTACGCGAATAAGTGTAGCACTGATTTCCTTTTTAGGGACAAAATCTTTATTGACTATGATGGCAGCGGCTTCGGTAGTGTAGGCATAAGGCTCATAGAGCATGTTAGCTAAAAATACAATGTCGGTTGCGGTGGCTTCCTGTATTTTGGCTAATCCTTTGATGATGCGCCGGCTATCGCCTTCTATCTCTCCGTTCAATAATCCGGCTACTTGTTGTACCGTGAATTCCATTTACATTCAGACACTTAGATGTGTGCTTTAAAAAAAATTTTACAAAGATAAACTTTTATTTAGGATGGCATAAAAAGTACTTCTTAACAATTTTCGAGAGAGCCTTAATGTTGGGTAAATCGGAGGCTTCGGCAACGTCTTTCAGTTCGCCGCGCCTTGTGGCAATCAGAATCCCCTCGTCTTTGGGTTGGTAAGCTGCATTGGTCAGTCTGCCGTAGGTAACAAAGTATTCCGCATCGGCAAGGCTGATGCCCAATTCCTGTGCCCATTTTTTGCGCTCGGCTTTAATTTCTGCTTCGGGGATTTTCTCATCGCCCATGCGCACTTTGTACAGTTTGCGGTTGAGCAGCATGTTGCTCAGGCGCGAAAGCACGGCATCGGATTCATACTGCCACATTTTAATACAAGCCCAGATGTCGTGGTCGTCCAGTAGGGCAAAGGCTTCTGCATATTTTTCATGGCTTATGAATACTTCCCAACTGACGCTTGTTTCAAAAAACAGCCGCAGCGCAGGGCTCGCAAATACGGGCTTGCCTTCTGCAAACAATTTTCGGGCACGGCGGATGGCTTGGATGAGCATTTGCTCGGTGCTGACAGTGGTTTTGTGCAAATACACCTGCCAATACATCAGCCGACGCGCTACCAGAAAGTTCTCGATGCTGTAAATGCCTTTTTCCGCCACTACGAGCTTGTCGTCTGCCACATCAAGCATTTTGATGATGCGTTCGGGATTGATAGCGCCTTCCTGCACGCCCGTAAAGAAACTGTCGCGTTGCAAGTAGTCCAGTCTGTCCATATCTAACTGGCTGGAAACCAGTTGATGGAAGAACTTGCGCGGATAAGAACCTTTAAATATTTGGAGCGCCAGCGAAAGTGCACCGTCCATCTGTTCATTGAGGCGCTCAATCATGAGCAGGGAGATGTCTTCGTGGTGTACTTTTTCCAGCAAGGCGGTTTCTAATGCGTGCGAAAACGGCCCATGCCCGATGTCGTGCAGCAGGATAGCTGCCAGTGCGGCTTCGTATTCTGCATCCCAGATGTAGTGCCCTTTGGCGCGGAGGTTGTCTAAGGCAAGTGTCATCAGGTGCATAGCGCCCAGTGCATGATGGAAGCGGGTATGAATGGCGCCGGGATAGACCTGTTCGGTCAGCCCTAATTGTTTGATACGGCGCAGGCGCTGAAACCACGGATGGTTGATTAAGTCAAATACCAACCTGTTGGGGATGGTAATAAACCCGTGTACAGGGTCGTTGATGATGGTTTTGCGGCGTAGTTGTGCTGTCATTGACCGTCTTTATCGTCTTTGAGGCGGGCTTTCAGTTCTGCCAGTTCGTTGGCGAAGGGTGCATTTGCATCCGGTTCGGCCTGTGGGTTGAGCGGGCGCTCGGGCGTAGCCTGTACCTGCGATTTGAGCCTTTGGAGGTCGTTATGTACAGAGCCTTTGCTGTCTAAGCCCAAAATGCGGTCAATTTCGGCATCCAGGGAGGTTTGGCTGTTGGACAACTGATGGTAGGCATCTGCCATGGCTTCCTGCTCGGTTACTTTTTCTTTGAGGTTGTCTAACAAGGCAAGCGTACCTTGTGTGTCGGTGCGGGAGAGGCGCTCTTGCAGCGAGCGTGTTGCCTGACTTACCTGTGCCCGTGCTTTGAGTGTTTTTACTTCACCTTCCCACTGGTCTATCTGCATTTTGAGCTGCATGGTCTGCTTCTCCAATTGCTTAACCATTTGCTCGTAGGTTTGCAGCCCTTTTTCGCCTGCCTGCACCCGACGCATGATTTCGTCTTTCTTCATCAGCGCTTGGGTTGCCAACCGGTCGGCTTCGGCTTCTGTTATCAGGCCGTCGCGGGCTTTTTCCAGCAAAAGAATGGCTTTGCGCTCATATTCGTTGGCAACGCGCTTTTGGGCATCGCTTTCATGTTTGGCGCGGATGTAAATAGCTTTTACTTCTGCAAGGCTTTTCAGGCTTTCGCTCAGGTCGCCTTTCAGGTCGCGTATATTTTGCTCTGCGAGCAGGATGGGGTCTTCTGCCTGTTCAACTTTTTTCCCTACAAGGGCTTTTATCACGCGGATGATGCGGGCTAACAGTTCATTCATTTGCCAAATTTTTTCTCGAAGTAGCTGTATGCAATATTAATGCGTTGTGTGATTTGTATGGCAGTTTTTTGTTTGTCCGGTTCGTTAGGGAAGCGGTCGGGGTGATATTTTTTTACCATTAGTTTGTAGGCAGCCTTAATTTGCTCAAAAGTAGCCCCGGGTTGTACTTCCAGCGCCTGATAGTAGCCCAATTCTTCGGCAGAGTAGGCAGGTGGCGGAGGGGTTTGCTCATAAGCAGGTTCGGCGGCCGCTTTCCGCATTTGTTCTTGGTATTGTCTGTACAGTTCGCGCTCCAGCGAGTCCATCTGCGGCTCTTGCGACAGGGCATCTCCTATATTGGCGCGAATGATTTTAAAAATGCGGTCAAACATGGGTTGAATTTTTTAAGTGAGCATATTTCTATCGCTGTTTTACTGAATCTCCTCCTCATCTGTCGGAATGTATATCCGGCTGTCGCGGTAAGGGATAACAGATTTATCTTTCTGTTTGGATTTACGACGTTTCTTTCCAAAAAGTTCCGATACGTGGTTGAAACTTCGGGTGTACATCATGCTTGCGCCTGTGGTGGCGTTTGCACCCAGCAGTGCAGCATTGAACGTATTGGAAATATTGCGGCGATACATTTTCATGCGCACCCTGCCGTCTTGTGTGAGCAGGTATTCTACCGTCCAGTCGCCGGCGATGCTGCTGATGTTGGCCTGATTTTGCACGTTGGTAAAACTGCCGTCGCGGGTGATGCGCATCCGACCGTTCAGGAAGCTGTACGATAATCGCAATTGCATGGTATTCAGTGCATTGGCATCAAATCCGTTGAGGTCTATGTCCACCTCCAAGTTGTCATCTACTTGCGACATCCACGCGCTTAGTTGGTTGGTAATCAGTTCGCTGAGGCTGTTGCCCGCCGACTGCCCAATGCCTTCAAAGGCATTTTCGGGCAATAGTTTCCGCAACATTAACAGGCTGAATACCTG
The DNA here is from genome assembly GCF_021206925.1 of Rhodoflexus caldus. Taxonomy (NCBI): domain Bacteria; kingdom Pseudomonadati; phylum Bacteroidota; class Cytophagia; order Cytophagales; family Thermoflexibacteraceae; genus Rhodoflexus; species Rhodoflexus caldus. The sequence goes on from NZ_JAJPRF010000001.1 coordinate 374,143, forward strand.
CTTTTGGAGTTCCTGCTCATCGCCTGCCAGCCTTGCCTTAAATGCGGCGATATAGGTTTCTAATGAAATAGGAACGCCACCGGCAACGATAGTGCGCGGATAGTCAAAAAATACGACATCGTATTTGATGAGGGGTTTCAGCAATTCGCCTGTCAGGAACAAATCTACCCGCACGGGATAGCGACGTTTCAGCTCGGGGCGGTTCAGCGTGGCACTGTCTAACTGTGCACCCGATAGAATGGGAGCAAGCGCTACTTTTTGGTCGTAGGAAGCAGTGATGTTCATTTTACCCTTAAACGGGTCGCCGTTCCATGCAATACTGCTGCCCTGATTGATGTCAAAAGACTTATTGAACAGGTTTTGGAAAGTGAATGTGTAAGACCCCTTCACAATTTCCACGTCGCCAAACATGGTGAAGTCACCTTTGGTATCTAAGTCCATCTTCAACTTGCCTCGTGCATTGCCGCGTATAATGTCGCCTGCTTTGCGGTCAAGGATAATTTCCATGTAGGCATCGGGGGTAATGTCCAAATTGAGGGTAATTACCAATTTGGACAAATCCAGCGCGCGTTGGGTTTGCAGTTCGGCCACTACGGTATCTTGTGTTGCCGTGTCGGGTTTTAGCGATACAAAGCGGATGAAGTTTTTTTCCTCGGCGCTTGCATAGCCGTCTAAGGGCATAAAAATGCGCGTTCCCCGTTCACTGGTTGCATTTACGGTAATTTTCAGGTTTTCGGGCGGCCCGAAAATTTCCATTCTGCCCGTTCCGATGGCTGTTCCGTAGTATAGCGCATCTTCGGTCTGTTGGGTGTCCAATACTTTAAAGCGACGAAAATCGCTTGTTACGTCTATGATAAAATTCGTAAAGCCGTAGTGGTAAACACCGCCGTCTACAAATGCTACGTTTTGTTCGTCATCGCGCAGGCGCAGTCGCTTTACGGCAATGCGGTCGTCATCAAACAGGATTCTGTCATCAAAAAAATAGGTAGTGTTCAGGTAATTAACCTTAAATCGGCCGCCCGTAACAAATACCTCTCCCGAAATCTGTGGTGCATCTGCCTGCCCGTACACGCGTAGTTTGCCTTCTGCTCTGCCGCCAAATTGGGAGGCAATTTCCGAAAGGAATGATTCCAATACGTTGATTTCGGTTTGTTTCAGGTCAATATTCAAGTCCAGTTCATTGTCGGACTGCTTGTAGGTGCCGTTGAGCAACAAAACTTCGCGGCTGTCGCGCAGTATCCGCGATTCCATGGCAAGCGATTGTGCCTCCTGATTCCACTTTACAAAGTTGCGGATTTCGCCCAAGAGGAATCCTTCCATTTTAACGTTGTGCGCAAATACAAATCCGTTGGCCTGAATTTGATGGTAGAGGTCTTTCAAAAACACTTTGCCATCGGCTTCGCCCTCTATTTTTTTGCCGACAAAGTTGCTGAGCAGTTCTATGCCTATGCGCCTGATTTCTACTTCCAGAGTAGTTTCCGGGTCTTCCGAAATGCCACCTTTTACGCTGATAAAGCGCTGGCCGTCAGAAAAGTAAAAATCCTTAACGGCTATTTCGCGCCCCTGAATGGTAACGGTTGCCGTGTCGGTATTTTCCCATTTGCGGTTGCTGAGTATGGCAAAAGACGGGTGAAACGCTGCCATGTAGCGTTTTTCGGGAAGGAAGCGGAAATCGCCGCTGATAGCGCCGTGGTCATCGGAATGGGCAGCCTTTGCCGATAGCGTATAGGCTATTTTGTCGCGCAGCCATTCGGCATCTGTCCACAAATTTTGCAACAGTGTATCTGTTTGTCCGCGCTCGGCCGTTTGGTTAAGGTAGGCGGCCTGTATGTTCAGCTTGGCGTTGATTTGGTTAGCGTCCGCAACTTTTACCGTTTGGTAGGCTGCGGCTATTTTCTTTAAAAAGTAGCTGCCGTAGCGCAAGGTGTCGGTAGAAAGCAAAACATCAAAATCTTTGGTTTCGCCGCTGCGAAATTGACCTTTCAGTTCTGTGTTGCGGGCAATGTAAAAATCAGGTACGAAAATTTGTATAAACGGGCTCAGATTTTTAACGCGAATCAGGTAATCTACCGCATAAGGCGTTTCAACAATCGGCTTGCGGGCTTTGAGTTTCTTTGCCAGTTTTTCGCTGTAATATTTTTCTATTACCTCGCGGTCGTTGCCGATGTAGAGCATGTATTCATCTATCAGTTTGCTCAGGTCATCAATGGTGGTCGAGGGTCTAAAATTACCCTCCGACTCGAGGTCTATCAGGTCGGAGCGGATGTAGAAAGTGCGCATTGCGCCATTGCGTTCCGAGTGGAAGTTGAGCGTATCAAAAAGAATGTCCTTTTTGTCGTAGGCAAAGTAGAAACTGTCGAGCCTGATATCACCCGTGAGGTTGTCTAAGGTAAGGCCTTTGAAATTGCAGTCTATACCGGCGCGAGTAACGGAGGGCTTGTCGGTAAAGTTGAGTTTTTCTAAATCTGCTTTTTCCAATGAGGCTTTCAGGCGAATTACACTGTCTTTCAGATTCACCTCTCCCGAGCCGTCAAAAGTAAAGTTGGGGTCATTTACTTTCAGATAACCTTCGGCAATGCCTTTTTTGAGGAAAACATCGGTTTGAATGTTTTTGTAGTTGTAACCGCGAAGCCCCAGCCGACCGATTCGTCCTGCAATGTCGGTTTCCATTTCGTCAATGGAAAAACCTTTCCCTTTGATGCTCACATCCGCATCTATCAGCCCCAGCAGAGAAACCTCCGCCACCTGCCCCAAATGGAAGCCTTCCGTGATAATCTGCCCGCTATATGACTTTTGGTCTAATTTCAGGTTAATATCGGGTTTAATAATACCCAAGGCAGTTTCAAACTGACCGCGTGCCACAAAATCGTTTACATAGCCAACAAATTGCCCGTTGAAGCGCACATCCCCGAATTTTTGCACCGTAGCAAAGTTTTCTTCCGACAGAAACGGCTTTACGTCGTTCATATCCAGCCGCGATTGCCGGAACTGAAACTGCATCAGGGTTTGGTCGGTTTCGGGCAGTCCGTCAAAAGAAAGGTTGCCGTTGATATTGGTGTTCTGTCCGAAATACAGGCGCATATTGCGCACGTTCAGGCGGCTGACATGTCCGTCAATGCTGCCGCTGATATTGGCGCTGATGTCCCAACTTTTCAGTGAAGGGGCAAAATGTGCGATATCGTCCGTATGCAATGTAGTAGAGTCCAGCTCGGCATTGATTCGCACCCGATTGTTAAAGTCGTCCATTGCATCGGGGGTGTCGTAGGTAAGCGATATACGGCGGCGCAAATAACTTTTCCCGATGCGCATATCCAAGTCATCAAAGAAAATACCCTTGTCGCAATAGAGAAAAGAGGTATTGAAGCGGTGAATAGGCCAGTCCAAAGCCAATTCATGAGCCGATAAGTCTTTGATTTGCAACAGAATAGAGTCTTGCACGCTGACAAAATCGCGCACTTCGCCGTTGATTTTGTCTAAGACAAAGTGGTAATAATCAAACTCGTCTTTGCCTATGCCGGCATCTTTTTGCGGGCGGTTATAGCCAAAAGTGCAGTTGTTCAAAACAGCTCTTTCAATAATAAACTTGGCCGTAGAAGGCGTTGTATCGGGCTTGCCGCTGCTGAAAGCATCAATCAATTCGTTGATATTCAGTTCGCCGTCTTTGCCGTCCGAAATCAGATGGAAGGCTACGCTGTCTAATCGGGCGCGGTTCAATACAATGTCTTTGCCTTCTATCAGTGCCATTAAGTCGTAGTCCACTCCTAACTCGGAGGCTGCAATCATTACAGCACCGGCACGGTCTTTCACAAGCACGCCGCGCAGTACCACATTGTCTAACCAACGGATAGCCAAGCGATTGATGCGCATTTCAAAACCTGTCATATCGCTCAGGTAGCGCGTAGCATGGCCACCCAGCCATGTTTGCACAGTGGGGAACTGCAAACCCAGCAAAAGCAGCAATACCAAACTGACCAATGTAAAAAAAGCACTTACCGTGCCTCTCAATACACGGCGCAACAGGCTTTCTCTCGGTGTTTCGGGTACTGCCGACTCGGGCAATATGTCTTTATTGACCTCCATTATTTATGTTTCCATCACTTTTGCCACCGCAAATGTCAAGATTTTTACTCTTGAACCCTTTGCTTAGGTTTACTATACCTGCCAGTTGCGCGGCTGTATGAATTGCCACGCCTGTTCGTTATCGGTCTGTTGTGTTACAACTTCCATTAGCACAGCGCTGTCTGCCGACAACTGAGGCAGCAATTCGGCAAAACGCTCTTTATTATTTACGTAAAGATACGTAAAACCCGCGTCTTCGGCTGCGGAACGTGCGGAAAGCGCCTGCCGCGTTACGAAATATTCGTCGGTTTCGGCGAGCCCGCGTGGCCCGTCTATCATGCGGAAAATACCGCCGCCGCCGTTGTTCAACACGACGATGCGCAAGTTGGGCAGCGCGTAGTTGTGCCATAGCGCATTGCGGTCGTACATGAAGGCAATATCGCCAACCAGCAGCACGTGCAGTTTATCGGGTGAGGCCAGCGCATGTCCCACGGCGGTGCTTACACAACCGTCTATGCCGCTTGTTCCGCGATTGCAGAAAACTTCTACTGCCTGCCAACGTTGCAAACCTACGGCTTGTGCATAGCGTACAGCCATGGAGTTGGCAAGGTGCAACGTTGTGCCCTGCGGCAAAACCTGCATTAACCGATACACAACGGCGGGCTCATTCAATGCGGCCGTTTGCCACAGTTCCTCAAATTGGCGGTCGCCTTTGTGCATATCCACAGGCGGGAAGGGTTGCCATGCCGTTGCTTTTTGTACAAAGGCAGATTTTTCGGCAAGTGTTTGGAAAAACAATAACGGAGATGTTCTGATAATCCGCGTTAAAGACTGGAACACATCGGGAACGCTGCCTGACTCCTGAATGTGCCAATGCTCTTGCGGCGGAAATTTGCGCAGTCGGTTTTTCAGAGCTTTGGATAAAACGGATTGTCCGAAAGTAATCAACAAATCAGGGGGTTGCCATTCGGCCAAATTATTTTCGGTCAGTTGCAAACCTGCCTCATAGCGAAAAACGGCATTGGTTGCGGTGTGAATATTAGAAAAAATATCCCCAAACAGCGGAAAAGGCAGGCGATTGAGCGCTTCTATCAGCGGTTTTTCCATGCGATTTTGCCCTGCTACAAGTAATATTTTTTCTGTTTTTGACAATTTTTCAACAATTGAACACCATGAAGCCTCCGATAATTGCATAGAGCCGCGTTCTTCCGAAAAAATTTTTACGTCTTCATCAAAAGCAATTTCATGCTCGGGTTTGGGGTAAAAAGGCTCGCGAAAGGGCATATTTACATGCACTGCACCGGGCGGAAAAGCAGTGGCGGTATGTATAGCCTCGCTCATTGTGCGATAGATAGCCCACACCGAATCGGGGTGCGAATAGTCTGCGGGGATTTCGTAAGCTGCCTTGCAGTGTTTGCCGTACATATCGCGCTGGCGGATGGTCTGCCCGTCTGCTTGGTCTATCCATTCGGGCGGGCGGTCGGCGGTCAGCAACAGCAGCGGCGCCCTGCTGAAAAAGGCCTCAGCCACAGCAGGCGCATAATTCAACCCTGCCGAGCCCGAAGTGCAAATCAAAGCCACAGGTGCACCCGACTGTTGTGCCATACCCAAAGCAATGAAGGCGGCAGCACGCTCATCGCTAACGCTGTAACATTGTATATCAGGGTGGCGGGCAAAAGCAATGGTCAGCGGCGCATTGCGCGAACCCGGTGAAATAACTGCACGGGTTACACCCAAACGGGCACAAACGGCGGCAATATTAATAATGGGGTAATGAGAATATCGCATGTGCTTTGTTAAATAGTTTCGGGCTTTCTTGCAAAGCTATTTTGTTGATTCAATTACAGATGTAAGACAATAGGCGGATTTCCATGAAATATTTCGCGCTTTTAGCGGTTATTTGTTTGTAACAACTCAGACAAGAATATCACGAGGAGTTACAGAACCGTTTGTCTCATCAAAACTACATTTTATTATGATAACGGAAGTTACCCAAGGCGTTAAAGTATCTGTCAGAACGGAGTATAAGAGTGAGTATTCACGCCCGATGCAAAATCATCACGTATTCACGTATCATATCACGATTGAGAACAACAGTGATTACACCGTGCAACTGATGCGTCGCCATTGGGAAATTTATGACGGAAACGGTACGGTAGCAGAGGTAGATGGCGATGGCGTAATTGGTGAGCAGCCTGTTTTGGCACCCGGTGAAGTGCATGAATATGCTTCCGGTTGTCATCTGAAAAGCGGCATCGGCAAAATGCTGGGCTACTATACCATGGAACGCATCATGGATGGGCAGGAGTTTCCGGTAGCTATCCCTGAGTTTTCGCTGATAGCACCTTATTTGTGCAACTAAATCGGGTGGAAGCGGCTTAATTTGCGCTCAATTCTTTGTCGCTATGTTAAGCTATCTGCATTACTTGATTTCAGCTAAAACCCTGCACGATATTCATTCACCTTTTGTATTCAAACTACATAACGAGGTAACCCTTGCAAGTAAGCACTACTACGACTTTGACGAAATCGAAAGATTTTTTCACCCACTAATAACAGATAAATCTATGGTAAGCAACTTAGGCGCGGTTCACGCGTCTAAGTTTTTTTTTCGCCCTACCGTGGCGCAGATTATCCGAAATTTTGAGCCTTCGCAGCAGATAGCGCACCTGCTCTATAAATTGGCTGATTTCTTTCACCCACAAACGATTGCCGTTATGGGGGGCAATGTAGGTTTGGCAACGCGCTACTTGGCCAAAGGCTGGCATAAAAGCCGCCTTGTGAGCATTGAACCTTGCAAAGACTTGGCACAAATCTCCGACAGCACTGCTCAGGGCTTGCCGCAGTTACGGATTGTGAACACCGACTGGCAATCGGGGGCAGCGGCTATTACAAAAGTTTTCCCGCAGTTAGATTTTTTATGGCTAAACACGCGTCATGCAGACAGCATGTACACCGCATGGCAAAGTTGCCTGCCTGCGCTGCACAGCGGGAGTGTGGCAGTATTCCATTTGCGCTATCGGAGCAGCACCATGGAACAAATGTGGCAAAAGGTCATTGCCGATGAGCGCGTGCGTTTCAGCATTGACCTTTGGGAAACAGGCTTGGTTTTTATGGACGAAAAGCAGCCTAAGCAACATTTTGTTTTGCGTCGGTAATCAACCGAACAAGTCGGGGTCGCGTTCCAGCAAAAGGATGGCGTGTTGCGGTACGATGAAATAGCGCTGCCCGCCATACATAACCTCATAAGCCGATTTTTGCAAAAAGATGGCCAAGTCGCCTTCTTTGGCTTGCAACGGAATGTATTTAACTTTTTCCCCGGGTTCTTTCCATGGTTCGTCTTCATCGGTAGGCAGCGGAATAGGGATGCCGGGGCCTACTTTCATAACATAACCGCTTTGCACGCGTTCGTTCTCCTGTACGCTTGGCGGCAGGTAAAGGCCGCTTTCAGTACGGTCGGCAGGCGATTTGGGTTTAATCAGCACACGGTCGCCTACTACAATGATTTTATCTAAGTTTACTTCCGCCGTTGTCATAGAAGGGGTTGGGGCGATATTTGTTAAGTCAATCATTGGTTGTATAATTATACTTTTGAACACCAATTGCGTTCCTGACTGATTGAAAAACTGTTTTTGATGCGATTGGTTTTCTAACCACAATAATACCACAACCCGCAAACTGACAAAAAGTCATATGACAGAGCCGCTTTTGGAATGTATCCCTAATTTTTCGGAAGGGCGCGATGAACAAGTGATTCGCGCTATTGCAGCTTCTATCACTTCGGTAGCGGCAGTAAAATTATTGGAAATAGATTCGGGTTATGATGCCAATCGGACGGTAATGACTTTTGTAGGCACTCCCGAAGCAGTTTGTGAAGCGGCTTTTCGGGCAATGGCAACGGCAGCCAACCTGATAGATATGCGCCGCCATCGCGGAGCGCACCCACGCATAGGCGCTACGGACGTATGCCCGCTGGTGCCGTTGCACCATGTGAGCATGGAAGAAACCGTACAGTTAGCGCACCGACTTGCCCGACGAGTGGGCAGCGAACTGCAAATTCCGGTGTATTGCTATGAGTATGCGGCCACATCGGAAGAACGCCGCAGCCTGCCGTTTTTGCGCAAAGGAGAATATGAAGGGCTGGCGCGCCGCATGTTGCATTTTAAACCCGACTTCGGCCCTAAAACGTTTCAGCCCAAACCGGGGGCTACGGTAATCGGTGCGCGCAAAATTCTGGTGGCGTGGAATTGCAACCTTGCAACCAAAGATATAGCCATTGCCAAATCAATTGCGGCCGAGGTGCGCACTTCGGGGCGCAAGTTACCCGGCAACTCTTATCCCGAAAAGCAGTTTATTCCGGGCAGGTTGCCCGCCGTGCGTGCCATTGGCTGGCTGATGCCCGAATACGACTGTGTACAGGTTTCTACCAATCTGATAGATATTGATGTTACGCCCATTCATACGGCTTATGAAGAAATCAGCAAAACGGCACTTCGCTACGGCACAAGAGTTACAGGCTCCGAATTGGTGGGGCTGATTCCCTTGAAAGCTATGCTGGAAGCAGGCCGTTACTTTTTTGCGAAGGACAAACAGCCTGTACCCAACGATGAAGGCGCACTCATTGCCAAAGCCGTACAAAGTATGGGGCTGGATGAACTGCGGCCTTTTGAACCCGACAAGAAGATTATTGAGTATGCCATGAAACGTTAGCAGCCTATGCGCCCTTTCTACGATTCATTTTTTCAACCATAAAACAACTTTGCGCCCCATCAGAAACTTGGCCAAGAGGGTTAGCTGCGGCCAATTGATTCCCAACAGGCGGATGGCTTGCAACATATAGCGGATGCTGTCTCTGTAACGGTGGTCTAAGTAGCTGTGAATGGCACAGAATCGGTAGGTGTTGCCCCACAGAAGTGCTTTTTCCTGCTCACTGAGCGTTGTTTGGGAAATAATAAACTCCGTAGCTGCTATACGTCCGGCGATAACGTGGCTGTGGTTGGTCATGGAGCGGTTGTTATGCACAACTACCACATTGGTAACTTCATCTATCAGCAGCAATTGGCGACGGCGGTAGTTCAAAAGGTGAAAAATCCAGTCTTCGCAAAAGTTGAACTGCGGCGGAAAGAGGTGAATATCAGGGCATTCTTTTCGCACGCACACAAATATACCTACCGGATTGCCGCTCAGAAATAGGCGGTAGTCATACCTCCCCCCTGCCAGTTGATTGATTTCATCTTCTGCAATGCCTTCATCGGTTTGCAGCACAAATTTGGTAGCCAGAAAGCACACATCGGGGTTTTCGGTAATGGCACGGGCAAGCGTTGCCAAGTGGTTGGGCTTCATCAGGTCGTCCGAATCATGAAAAACCACGTAGCGACCTTTGGCCAGCAAGAAGCCCGTATTGCGGGCAATAGAGCGTTCTTCATTTTTCTTGCGATGGTAGCGGATGCGCTCATCACGCCGCAACCACTGCTGCATTAGCTGCAGGGTATCGTCAGTACTGCCGTCATCTATCAGTAAAAGTTCAAAATCTGCATAGGTTTGCGCCAGAATGGTTTCCAACACCTGCGGCAAAAAGTCGGCACGGTTATAAGCCGGTATCACAACGGAAAAAAGTGGGGTTGGAGCAGGCATGTCCGTCAGTTATTTTCTTATGGGTTAATTTTCCGAAGGATTTCCGTTACTCTCTCTGCACTGATGCCGACCTGTGAGGCAATTTCGTCTGTTGTTTTCCCTTCTTTACGTAGATTAAACACTTGGAGAACAATCTCAATACCTTGTTCAACCCCCTCTTCCCTTGTCGTATCCAGAGAGTTTTTTAAATCTCTGTACGATTTCAAGCTGTCTTCGTAAGCCTCTGCCTCTTGGCGGCTGAATCGTGCGATTTCGGCTAATTCAAACAGTTTCAGGAAAACCCCCTCACGCAACTCATCAGGCACTCTGTTGAGTTTATTCAAGTTCCGAAGTACATACATCCACTTATCAAAGCGCGTAGTCAGCTCCGTTAGCGGCTTGCTGAATTTGGGCATTTCCAAATAAATAAACGTGAGTTTATCATAAAATACTTTGCACGTTTCTATGTCGGTAAGTTTGACATCATAACGGAATTTATCCGGTTCGGCTTTGTCTTCATCAAACACAAAGTCAAGAATGGCAACGGTATAAACAGCATTGAGTTCAAAATTCCAGTCAGAACCGCGCTGTGCCTGTTCGCGGATGGGGAAGGTGGAGTAGTAAACTGTTCGGTCTTTGAAAAACTTCTGCTTGGTTTTTTGCAGTTCTACGATGAACTTTTCGCCGCGCTCGTTTTCGCAATACAAGTCAAATATCGCCCGCCTGTCGTCTTCGCTGCCGCCTAATCGGTCAGATTTCAAGTAGGTAAGACTTACGATTCTGCCTTGTTCCTGCTTCAACAATTCATTGAGAAAATCCAGCAACAACTCCTTGCTCGGCTCTTCGCCAAAGAGTCGCTTGAAACCGTAATCGGTAAACGGATTGACATATTTTTCTGCAAATTCCATTGTATCTTCCACGGAAAAGAATGGTCAAACGTTGTCCATCAGCAATATTTGAGTAGTTTTTCAGACTTGGTCAGTCATTTGATGTATGTTTGACCGGCCAACGAACGCATAACAAAGTTTCAAAATAATTTTAAGATATGCTACGAATCTATTGCCTCATTGCGCTGCTCTTATTTGGGCATACAACTTTTGCCCGGCAAAGACTCTACACCCGTGCCGATACGCTTCGCGGAACATTGCTGCCCGAGCGCGCCTGCTACGATGTAACCTATTACGACCTAAACCTGAAAGTAAAACCCGCGGAGAAGGCCATTGCAGGCTATAATGCGATTACCTTCCGCGCCGTGCAAGATTTCAGTATCATGCAAGTGGACTTGGCTGCCAATATGGTAATTGACCGCATTTTATACGAGGAATATCAGGTGCGGTTTCGTCGTGATGGCAATGCGATATTTATCAATCTGAATAAGACTGTTCCGGCAGGTAAAACAGGCACAGTAAAAATTTACTATCAGGGGCAGCCTCGCATAGCACCCAACCCACCGTGGGACGGCGGCTTTTCATGGGAAAAAGATAAACAAGGGCGCCCTTGGATTGGTGTGAGTTGCGAGGGCTTAGGGGCAAGCACTTGGTGGCCTTGCAAAGACCACCCCTCCGACGAGCCGGACAGTATGCGCATCTACTGCGAAGTACCCGAGCCGCTTATGTGCGTAGCTAACGGCAATCTTTCGGGAGTGGTAAGTGCGCCGGGCAATTACAAAGGGTATGACTGGCGCGTCAGCTATCCTATCAACAACTATAACGTAACACTGAACATTGCCCACTACGCGCATTTGGAGGATGAATATACGGCTGCCGACGGAGAAAAATTGGCAGTGGATTATTACATCTTGGACTATAACAAGGACAAAGCAAAAAAGCATTTTGAACAGGTAAAACCCATGCTCGCCTGTTTTGAAAAACGTTTTGGCAAATATCCCTTCTGGCGCGATGGCTTTGCATTAGTGGAAACCCCTTACTGGGGCATGGAGCATCAGAGTGCTGTGGCTTACGGCAATAATTATCGCAATAATGAGTTTGACTTTGACTTTATCATTATTCACGAAAGCGCACATGAGTATTTTGGCAACAGCCTGAGCGCAAAAGACCACGCAGAGTTATGGATTCACGAATCGTTTACTACCTACGCCGAGGTACTCTATCTGGAATGTTTGACGGGCAGCACCGAAAAAACGATTGAATACCTCAAAAAGCAGCGCATCCGCATCCGCAACTTAGACCCGATGGTAGGGCAGTTTGGCATTAACTACAACTACTGGCGCGATTCCGACATTTACTTTAAAGGCACTTGGATGTTACATTCTATCCGCCACACCATCGCCAACGATACACTTTGGTACAATACCATCTACGACTTTGCGCAACAATTCCGCATTCAGAGTCTTTCTACCGATGAAGTGATTGCGTTTTTCAACAAGCGTACCCGCAAGAATCTGACCCCGATTTTCCGTCAGTATCTGTTCCATACACAGGTGCCGCAGTTAGAGTACAAGTGGGAGCAGAAGGGTAAAAAAACAATCCTCAGCTACCGATGGAATGCGGCAGAAAAGGATTTTAACATGCCGGTATGGGTGCGCACCAACAAGGCCGCCGATTGGGTGAAAATATTCCCCAAGGCTCAATGGCAAACCCTGACCGATAGGAAAAACAAACAGCCCGACCTGCAATTCAATACCGACTTGATGTATTTCAAGCCGGTAGAAGCAGTCAGCAGATAAAATGGCAACATTCAGCGCTGTCGTTGCTCGGCGGCGCTGATGTTTTCAATGCCTTTGAGCAGTGCATCGGGCGTGAATGAAATACTGTCAATGCCTTGCTCTACCAAAAACTGCGCAAAGGCGGGGTAGTCGCTTGGGGCTTGCCCGCAAAGCCCGATTTTGCGTCCGGCAGCCTTGGCCGCCTGAATTACGGAGGCAAGCATCGCCCTGACGGCCTCGTTGTTTTCGTCAAATAAATCGTTGATGATGGCAGAGTCGCGGTCTATGCCTAAGGTCAATTGTGTCAGGTCATTAGAGCCGATGGAAAACCCGTCAAATATTTCGGCAAACTCCCGTGCCAAAATCACATTGCTGGGGATTTCTGCCATCACATAAACTTCCAGCCCGTTTTTACCGCGCTCCAAACCGTAGGACTGCATTGTTTCCAATACCTTTTTGCCTTCGGCTATGGTGCGGCAGAACGGAATCATCAGTTTAACGTTGGTCAGTCCCATTTCGTCTCGGACAATGCGCATGGCTTCGCACTCCAGCCCGAAGCCTTCGCGGTAACGCTCGTGGTAGTAGCGCGACGCCCCCCGAAAGCCCAGCATTGGGTTTTCTTCTTCGGGTTCAAAAGGTTTTCCGCCGATGAGTTGCGCATATTCGTTGCTTTTGAAGTCGCTCATGCGCACAATCACATCTTTGGGATAAAATGCCGCTGCCACCATCGCCACCGCTTCGGAAAGTTTTTCAATAAAATACTTTTTCTTATCGCTGTATTGTGCCGTGATGGCCTCAATGGCTTTTTTGTCGTTAAAACTTGCCAGTTCATGGAATTTGACCAAGGCCATCGGGTGAACGCGGATGCTGTTGGAGATGATGAACTCCATGCGGAGCAACCCCACACCTTTGTTGGGATAGCGCGCCAAGTGGAACGCGCGGTTGGGGTCTGCCAAAATGAACATTGGCTCGGTACACGTTTCAGGAATTTGCTGAAAATCAATCACTTTTTCTTCCCATTCCAATTGACCGTCGTACACGTAGCCCTCGTCGCCTTCGGCACAGGAAACAGTAACAATTTGTCCGTCGTGCAGTTTATGGGTAGCATCGCCCGTCCCTACCACGGCATGGATGCCCAATTCGCGGGCAACAATAGAGGCATGGCTGGTTCTGCCGCCTTTGTTGGTAACAATGCAAATGGCTTTGCGCAGCAGGGCGTTCCAATCGGGATTGGTAATGTCGGCCACAATGATGTCGCCCTGTCGTATTTTGCCTGCATCTGCCAGCGAGTGTACGATACATACTCTGCCGCTTGCAATAGCACTTCCTACGGCTTTTCCTTTGCAAAGCGGTTTGGCCTTGGCGCGCAGCTTGTATTCTTTGATGTTGATGGCCTGTTTTTGTGCGTGTACGGTTTCGGGGCGTGCCTGAACGATGAACAATTCGCCGGTAATACCATCCTTTGCCCATTCTATGTCCATCGGCATTTGGTAGTGTTGCTCAATGGCATAGCACCAGCGCCCCAGCATTTCCACATCGGCATTGCTGATGGAATACACGCCGCGCTCCTGTGGTGAGGTTTCTACGTTGGTGATGGGGCGTTCAGTTCCCCGCGAATAAATCATCTTGTTTTCCTTTGCGCCTAACTTTCTGCTAATCAGCGCATTTTTACCCTGCGCAACGGAAGGTTTAAATATGTAAAATTCATCGGGATTGACTGCCCCCTGTACAATATTTTCGCCCAATCCCCAAGCAGAAGTAATATAAATCACCTTGTCAAAACCGCTTTCGGGGTCTAAGGTGAAAGCAACGCCTGCGCTGCCTTTGTCGGAGCGAACCATGCGCTGCACGCCTACCGAAAGAGCCACGTGCATATGTTCAAAGCCGTTGTCCACGCGATATTTGATGGCGCGGTCGTTAAAAAGCGAAACATAACAGCGGTGAACGGCTGCTATAACGGCCTCTTCGCCTTGCATGTTTAGAAAACTGTCGTGTTGGCCGGCAAAACTTGCCGTAGGCAGGTCTTCGGCGGTGGCGCTGCTCCGAACAGCAAACGATAACTCTTCACTACTGCCGAGCGCATTCAGCGAGTGCCGCACTTGCTGTGCAACTGCATCGGGTATTTTACCTAAGGCTACCAACTCGCGGCACTTCTGCCCTACCTCGGACAAGTTTTCAAGATGTGCCGTATCTAATTGTGCCAGTGTTTGCGCAAGTTTTTCTTTCAGGCCGTTTTGCTCTATAAAATACCAATAGGCCTCTGCCGTAACGGCAAAACCGTCGGGAATTTGAATACCCAGCGGCGCGAGTTGATTGAACATTTCACCCAAAGAGGCATTTTTACCTCCGACCAGTGCCACATCGGTATTGCGGATGCGGCTGAATGGAATGCAAAAAGTCATAATTGTTCCGTATCGTTTGTTTGTTGGTGAATAAAGCTATAAAAAGTACGGCTGTTGCCCAAATTTTCACGGAAACTTAATCATTATCAAGGCTTTGCGCTTCGGTAGTTTTGACGTACCTTTGCGCCTCAATTGAGGGCAAAGCCCTTGTGTATCATTTAGTTTCTTATGCAAAACATCCGCAACATCGCCATTATTGCCCACGTTGACCACGGCAAAACAACTCTGGTGGATAAAATTATTCACACCTGTCAGGTCTTCCGCGAAAACCAGCAAACCGGCGAACTTATTCTGGACAACAACGATTTGGAACGCGAGCGAGGCATTACCATTGTTGCCAAAAATGTATCGGTGCGCTACAAAGGCGTAAAAATTAACATCATAGACACTCCGGGGCACGCCGACTTTGGCGGTGAGGTAGAGCGTGTGCTGAAAATGGCAGACGGCGTATTGTTGTTGGTGGATGCGTTTGAAGGGCCGATGCCGCAAACCCGCTTTGTATTGAGCAAGGCCATTGGCTTAGGATTAAAACCGATTGTAGTAATCAATAAGGTAGATAAAGAAAACTGCCGCCCCGACGAAGTGCACGAGTCGGTGTTTGACCTGATGTTTAACCTTGGCGCAACCGAAGAGCAGTTAGATTTCCAAACGCTGTACGGTTCTTCTAAGCAAGGTTGGATGAGCCACGACTGGAAGGTGAAAACAGACAGCATTTTGCCGCTGTTGGACACTATCTTGGAGGTTATTCCTCCGGCACCTGCACCCGACGGTATTCCGCAAATGCAGGTAACATCGCTGGACTATTCGGCTTACGTAGGCCGCATAGCCATCGGTCGCGTATTCCGCGGCGTGCTGCGCGAAAATACGCCGATGGCACTTTGCAAACGCGACGGCAGCATCCAGAAAGTGCGCATCAAAGAGTTGTTCGTATTTGAAGGCTTGGGTCGCGAAAAAGTGAGCGAAGTACGCGCCGGCGATATCTGCGGCGTCATTGGTCTGGAAGATTTTGAAATCGGCGACACGCTCACCGATGCGGAAAATCCCGAGCCCTTGCCACGCATTGCCATTGACGAGCCAACCATCAGCATGGTGTTCAGCATTAACAACTCTCCTTTCTTCGGCAAAGAAGGCAAGTTTGTTACCTCACGCCACCTGCGCGACCGCCTGATGAAAGAAACCGAGAAGAACCTCGCACTGCGCGTAAAACCGACCGATTCGGAAGACCGCTTTTTAGTCTATGGTCGCGGCATTCTCCACTTGTCGGTGCTGATTGAAACCATGCGCCGCGAAGGTTACGAGTTGCAAGTAGGCCAGCCGCAGGTAGTATTTAAGGAAATTGACGGACAACGCCACGAGCCTATGGAAACATTGGTTGTGGACGTTCCCGAAGAGTTTGCCGGTAAGGTAATTGAACTGGTAACGCAGCGCAAAGGCGAACTGCTGATTATGGAGCCCAAAGGCGACTTGCAGCATTTGGAGTTCAATATTCCGGCACGCGGCCTGATTGGCTTGCGCAGCAATATGCTGACCGCCACACAAGGAGAAGCCATTATTTCACATCGTTTCAATGGCTACGAACCTTTCCGAGGCCCTATCCCCGAGCGCATCAACGGTTCGCTGATTTCTATGGACAACGGCCCGGGTACGGCTTATTCCATTGATAAATTGCAAGACAGAGGTATCTTCTTTGTTGACCCGGGCGAGGAAGTGTATGCAGGGCAGGTAATCGGTGAGCACAACCGCCCCAGCGACCTGATTATCAACATACAAAAAGGAAAAAAACTGACCAACATGCGCGCTTCCGGCTCCGATGATAACGTACGTATTGCCCCTAAGCGCCAGTTCTCGTTGGAGGAAGCCATGGAGTATATCCAGAAAGATGAGTATGTGGAAGTTACGCCGCTCAGTATCCGCATGAGAAAAATCATTCTGGATGAGAATGAGCGCAAACGTCAGGAAAAACGCGAACTTGAAACCGCTTAATGCATATCCACAGCACGCCCGAATGGATGCACCGTTGGTTTAGCGGATTTACTTGGCGCAAACCAACCGACCGAAAGGTGCTTTATATCACCTTTGACGACGGCCCTATTACCATGACAGAGTGGATATTGGACGTGCTGCGCGATTACAACGCAAAAGCCACTTTCTTTTGTGTCGGTGAAAATGTGATGCGCAATCCGCAAATTTTTCGCCGCACGCTTGCCGAAGGGCACGCCGTAGGCAATCATACATACAATCATTTAAGCGGTTGGACAAACTCTTTTGACCGCTACATGGCCAATGCAGCCCTCTGCCTTTCCGAAATGGAGAAGCACGGGGCTGTTTGCCGTTTATTTCGCCCACCCTACGGGCGCATTACTTCGCAAAAAGCAGCAGCCCTGCGCAATCGTTACGAAATTATCATGTGGGATGTGCTTACTTGCGACTACAGCCCAAGCATTCGCCCCGAGGACTGCCTGAACAACTCTATCGCCGTTACTCGTCCCGGTTCCATTGCGGTATTCCACGACAACCTCAAAGCAGATAGAAATATCCGCTATGCCCTGCCCCGTTACTTAGCACATTTCGCCGATTTGGGTTTCACTTTTGAGGCATTGTAATAACAGGTATCTGCCAAACCATTTGGGTATTGCAACATTCATTTGGCAGATATTACGAGGAAAAATCGGGGATATGTACCTCATCATCGGTAAGCCCGAGGCAACGGTGGGCTTTCCCGATATTTTCCACAGTGTCGGACAAAATGATGAGTTTATCGCCGGCCTGCAACTGCGTAGAGCCATTGGGGATAATAAACTTTCCTTCGCGCTTAATCATGGCAATAATAGCCGCATGAGGGAATTTCAAATCTACTATCTTTTTGCCTACGGCATACCCGTCGGGTGCAAGCACGGTTTCATCTATAATGGTTTTGGCCGTTTCCGAAAGGAATAAATTGAGCGGGCTGCGAGGCTTGACCTTTTCGGGTAAGGCCACACGCAGCCAGTGCGCTACAAGTGAAAGAGATGAGCCTTGTATCAGCACAGAAGTAAGGGTAATGAAGAATACGATGTTGAAAATCATGTGCGATTTTTCAATCCCTGCCAGCATAGGGTAAGTGGCAAACACAATCGGCACAGCACCGCGCAAACCTACCCATGAAATATACAGCCGCTTGCGAATGTGCACCCTAAAAAATACTAATGCAGCAAACACTCCCAAAGGTCGGGCAACCAACATCAAAAACAGCGAAATGACAATACCTACGCCCATAATCGGGATGATTTGAGAAGGGAAAACCAGCAGTCCCAATGTCAGGAATAAGATAATCTGCATCAGCCACGCCAGCCCGTCAAACATCTTCATGATGGTATTCTTATGGATTAAGTCCTGATTGCCCAGATACACGGCACACAGATACACGGCCAGAAACCCGTTGCCTCCTATCAAATCGGTTGTTGAAAAGGTGAGAAACATGATTGCAATCACCAGCACGGGGTAAAGTCCTTCAAAATCCAGTTTGATGCTGTTGATTATCCATTTGCCAAGCCGCCCGAATAACAAACCGCTGATACCGCCAAAGGTCATTTGGCGCAACAGCATAATGATGATGGAAAAAATATCGGTTGAGGGGTTTGTTACCATCCCTAAAAAGGCCAGCGTCAGCACGTAGGCCATGGGGTCGTTGCTGCCACTTTCCATTTCCAGCACAGGGCGCAGGTTGCCTTTCAGTGCCAAGTTTTTAGAGCGTAAAATAGAAAAAACGGCCGCCGCATCGGTAGATGAAACCACTGCCCCCAGCAGTAGCCCTTCGTAAATGGTAAAGTCGGTAATTTGGGTAACAAAAAGCCCTACCAAAACGGCGGTGAATAAAACGCCAATGGTTGAAAGAGAGATGCCTTGCCAAAGCACAGGGCGAATGGCTTTCCAGTCGGTATCCAGCCCGCCGGAGAACAAGATGAAGCAGAGCGATACAATGCCGATAAACTGCGCCACGCGGGCATCGTCAAAATAGATGCCGCCGATAGATTCCGAGCCTGCCAGCATACCAATCAGCAAAAACAACAACAAAGTAGGTATGCCTAATTTGAAAGAGGTTTTGCCTGCCAAAATGCTGATAAGCAGCAAGACAGCGCTAATCAACAAGCTGTTTTCTATGGTGAAGTTCATGGTCTATCGGAATTATCGGTGAAAATAAAATTGCATGGCAAAAGTTATGTTTTGCCATGCAATTAGACGAATGTAACCAAAATTATTTACCCAATATTTTGCGGAATCGGGCAGGGTCTTTAAACAGTGCAAGTGCTGCCTGAATATCGGGGTCGTCGTCAAAAGAGGCTTCCATGCTGCCTTTTTCCAGATAGTAGCGCGAAACAATTTCACGCTCGAGCAATTCGGCAATTTCGGATTTGAATTTGATTAAATCTTGTTCTTTGTTGTGCGAAACTTTGCTGCGCAAATTGTCCAACTGTGGCTTAATGTCTTCATAATATTTTTCGGCTTTCGCGGTTTTGGCCAATTCGTCAATGGTTTTTTCTACTTGTGTGGTGTAGTCATAGTCTTTACCGGCAAGCCATTTAACAAAGTCGCCATATGCGGCATCTGTTAGCTTGAAGTTTCGCGGAGAAGGAAGCGTAGGGTTCTTCTGACGATAGAAGGAAGCATAATCAAAGATAAACCCTTTGTTGAGCAGGCTACGTGTAATGGGAGCGTAGTTGGGCTTTTCTACCTCTACATCGGGTTTTACGCCGCCGCCATCGTAAACGGTGCGTCCGCCCGCTGTTTTAAATTCCCTGCGCAACGAATCGGGTATTTTACCCACGCTGCCGTCGGGGTTGCGGTGGCTGTAATCAATGGCCTGAATGCACCTGCCGCTTGGGATGTAGTATTTGGCAACGGTTACTTTCAGTTTTGAATTATGAGAAAGGGAGCGCGTAGCCTGCACCAAGCCTTTACCGAAACTGTTTTGCCCTACAATTACGCCTCGGTCATAGTCCTGAATCACGCCGGAAACAATTTCTGCTGCCGATGCGCTGGTGCTGCTGGTCAGTACGATTAACGGAATCTCCGTATCGTCGGGGTTGTTAAGGGCAACATAGGTTTTGTTCCATTCTTTCACCTTGCCTTTGGTGCTTACTACATCCTTTCCTTTGGGAACAAATATATTGGATACGTTCACCGCCTCGCTCAAAAGCCCTCCGGGGTTGCCGCGCAAGTCCAAAATGATGTTTTTGGCTCCCTGCTCTTTGAGTTTATTCAATGCATCCCGCACCTCCTTGCCTGCATTCTGCGTAAAGTCAGACAACTGAATCATGCCGACTTCGGGCGTAACCATGCCGTAGTAAGGCACATTGGAAATGGTAATTTTTTCACGCTTAATGGCAAATTCCAGCGGCTTATCTACTCCTACGCGTCTGATGGCAAGTTTGATGGTGGTACCTGCCTGACCTTTGAGCAGTTGGCTTACTTCTTCGCTGTCCTTGTTTTCAATATTGATGTCATCAATTTTGATGATTTCGTCGCCAATGAGCAAGCCTGCTTTGTGGGCAGGAAATCCTTCCATCGGCATCATGATAACGGCTTTTTCTTTTTTGGTAACAGGGTCTGTTCGCGTGCCTACGTTAGCGCCAATGCCGCCGTATTGCCCTGTGGTCATTACGCGGTAGTCTTCTATCTGTTCTTCGGGGATGTAGTTGGTGTAAGGGTCTAAGTTGTTGAGCATAGACTCTATACCCTGTTGAATGAGTTCCTGCGGGCTGACCTCGTCCACATAAAACATGTTGATTTCCTTGAACAGACTGGCAAATATTTCAAGGTTTTTGGCTATCTCAAAATATTTTTCGTCGGGATTGGTAAAGGCGAATGTTAGCACCAAAAGAGAGCCGACACCTGCGAAGATGGCTTTTTTGCGAATACTCATAAGCAATTCATATTGAGAATAAGCGATTTAAGAAGCAAGTAGTAGCTTACACAGTTATTCAGTAAACAAGCAAAACAAAACAGCATGTCAGTATTCGGATTTACGATTTCGGATTGAAGAAATCCGCGAAAACCATATCTCATCCGCAACAATCCGCGTACTTGTGTCATGCGTTTTTAATTGCTCAACTGCTTGCAATCTTTTTACAGAACGCAAAAAGGCTGAGATTAGTTTAGCGGCGGAAACTTTGTCCGACAAACTTTAATCCTTCAATCAGATAAGTGCGCCAGTAAGTCCATGTATGAGCGCCGTCGTGTATGCGGTATTCATGCGGAATGTTCATATCGCGCATGGTGGTGTGCAGTGCATCGTTGCCTTTGTAAAGAAAGTCATCGTCGCCGCAGTCAATGTACCACCGCACCGATTTGAGCTTTTCGGCAGGAACGGTTTTCATCAAGTCCAACACACTGTATTTGCGCCAATGGTCAGTCAGGCGTTCTTTGCCTTCGCCCGGCCCGTAAATCCACGCAAAAGTCTGGTCATAGCGGTCTTTGGGTGCGTCAATGGCCTCTTGGTCGGTGAATACCGCTGCACTGAAAGCAGCTACGGCAGCAAAAAGTTCCGTGTTTTTGGCTGCCAAATGCAATGAGCCGTAGCCCCCCATGGAAAGCCCCGCAATGGCGCGAAATTCTTTTTGTGTGCGGGTGCGATAGGTGGCATCAATAAAAGGAATCAGTTCTTTGATGAACATGTCCTCGTAGCGGTTTTTGCCTTGGTAGTCGTTGGCGTACCAATCGTTGCGTCCGTCGGGCATGACGATAATCATTGGCGGTATTTCGCCGGCAGCTATTGCCTTGTCTGCCGTATGGTTGGCTTCACCAAATTGTACCCAGTCCGTATCGTTGCCGGTGTAGCCGTGCAGCAAATACAATACAGGGTAGCGCCTTTGCGAGGTAGCATAATCAGGCGGCAGATAGAGTGTGTACTTCACATCGCGCCCCAAAATTTTGCTGTTCATTTTGAGACTTTCCAAAACTTGCCCGTTTTGGGCAGATGCAGTCGTAGGAACAACAGCAAACCAGAAAAGGATTGCTCCAATCAGTGTGTGTAATTTTTTCATATCGCAGTTTTTATCCTGCGAAAGATAAGCAAGAATGGTTAATTTTTCTCACGGTCTTTCATGCTCATATAGCGGCTGCGACAAACAACAGCCTCTCCGAAGACCGAAAGCCCCGCATTGAATACTGCCAAACTGAAAGTTCCGTACAGAAACCAATCCCAAAAATCGGCTTGGGCATACTTGCGCATGGCTGCCTCCCCAAAAAGGCTCAACCCCAGCCCGATGAGTACTAACCCCAGCGGCGCCATGAGCAACCATTTGCGATACAGTTGGCGGGCAAGCGGATTCATCGTTGTTTAAGCAGGAAAAATTCGGTAGCTGTAATCTTCCATAATCAGGTTGGCAAGCAGCTTTTGGCAGGTCATCTCAACTTCTTCGCGGGCTGCCGCCTCATCGGCCACATCCAACTCCATGCGGATGTTTTTCCCGATACGTACATCGGCTACATTCTGAATCCCCAGATTTTTCAAGCCCAGCAATACGGCTTTGCCTTGTGGGTCTAAAATCTCTTTCTGTGGCATTACCTGAATTTCAGCGATAAATTTCATGAGGCAATTTTTTTGATGATGGAAAGACCGATGTAAATAAGAATAATCAGCGGTATGGCTGCAAATTTAAAAGTAAAAAGCAAAACAAGCCCTGCCAACAACAGGATGTATTGAAATTTGTATTGTTGCCAGTTCCATCCTTTAAATTTAAGTGCCAGCAGCGGCAGTTCTGCCACTAACAGCAACGACATCACCACCGCCACTGTCGCCAAAACAGGCAGGCCGAGCAAGGCAGGGAAGTGTGCGCCTGCAAACGGCAATGCGCTGATAAGCAAGGCATTGGCAGGCGTAGGTACGCCAATGAACGAATCGCTTTGACGCGGGTCTATATTGAATTTGGCAAGCCGCAGCGCAGAGAATGCGGGCACGAGCATCGCCAAATATGCCCATTCGCCGCCTTGTGCCTCGTTCATCAGGCGGAACAGGATGAAGCCGGGCAGTACGCCAAAACTCACCACGTCGGCCAGCGAATCCAACTGTTTGCCCAATTCGCCTTGTACGTTGAGCAGGCGAGCCGCAAAGCCATCGGCAAAATCAAAAAGTGCAGCAATGTAAATAAAATAAGCAGCCCACTCCAATGAACCCTGAAAAACCGAAATAATGCCCAAACATCCGCAGATTAAATTGGTGCAGGTCAGTGCGTTAGGAATTTGTTGTTTGATTTGTTCAATCATATTCGGCACGTTATTTTCGGGCAAATTACAGATAGTTCGTACAACCCTCCAAATTTACCCGTTATGAAACTGTTCAATCACCTGACATATCGCAGCGTGCTGATGCTGCTTCTACTCAGTCAGCCGCTTGCGGCACAAGAGCGTATTGCCGGCTGTTTATACGACCCCGCCAAAGCCGATAGCGTCCCGATGGCGGTGGAATTAGTGCGCGGCAACTATATTGTGCCTGTTACCGCCTCGCTGAAAAAATATTGTCCTACGCCACAAGACCAAGCAAATACGGGCACTTGTACCGCATGGGCAACTGCTTATGCCGCACGCACCATCCTGATGGTGCAGCGGAGAAACATATCCAACGCTACGCTGGTCAATCAGACTGCCTTTTCCCCTTCGTTTATCTACAATCAAATCCGACGCGACCAAGGCTGCATCAAGGGCACATTTCTGGTGGATGCACTGTTTACGCTCAAATCGGTGGGGGCGGTGCTGCACAGCGACTTTGGCTTTGATTGCAGCAAGCAGGTTTCTTTTGACTACAAACTGCGTGCGCGCAGCAATGCAATTCAGGACTACCGCAAGTTATTTAACGCCAACGAAACAGCAGACCGCAGCAATATTATCAGGTACGTGAAAAAGGCATTGGCAGAAGGTAAACCTGTGGTTACTACCATTCGCTATCTGCGGTCTTTGGACAATGCCAAAGGGTTGTGGTCGCCGCTGCCATATGAAAACAGCAGCTATTACCACGCTGTAACGATTGTGGGATATGATGACAACCGCTACGGCGGCGCATTGGAAATTATGAACAGTTGGGGCACGGCATGGGGCAACGACGGTTTTATCTGGGTAAAATATGAAGACTTTCAGCGCATATGCATGGAAGCCTACGAAATGGTGGATTTCCCCACAGAAAAGCCCTTGTTGCGGGAGACTTTCGGGGCTAACATAGTACTTAAACAAAGCACGGGCAGCACCATGGAGATAGGCGGCACCGGCGGACATTATCGCACCAACCAGACCTATCAGGCCGGTACGCGCTTCCAGATACAGGTAGCCAACCGCGAGCAAATGTACTTTTATGCTTTTGGTTTGGACATTAATAACGAGTGTACGCAGCTTTTCCCAAGCAACAGCAATCAAAGTCCGCTGTTGAGCTATGAGCACTCCAATATCATTCTGCCAAGCGAAGGCGAACATATCATCATGGACAACGCCGTGGGCAATGAATATTTGTGCATGATTTACAGCAGTACGCCTGTAAATTTATGGGGCGTTATGCAGCGCGTAAAGCAACTGAAAGGGCTGCCGATGGAACGACTGAAACAAGCGCTTCGGGAGTACAACCTCCTCACCGACGTTGTCAATTATCGCTACTCAACTGCCGATTTCTCGGCGTTAGGTACGGCAAAAGCCGTTCCGATGGTGATAGAAATCAGAAGGCCTTAATGGTCTTGTTTTTGGCTGTTAATCCATGCTGCCAATACGCCCTGATGCCCGCAGGCAAATGTACGGTGCGTGCAAAGACTGCCTAACAAATCGGTTAGTTTTTTCATGTAATGCGGACGAATGACGCGGTCATACTCACCCGTAACTATCTGCACCTGAGGCCTGTACAGATGCACCAACCAACTGATAGCCCGCAAGCTCGGCTCTAAGTAGCGATACAGCATCCATGTATTGTACACCCGTTTGCGCAGTGCAGGCGTGCGCATCTGTTGCTGTGCCAATTTGGCAAGCATCGGGTGCAGCAGGCGGCGTTTCTCGAGTGCCCGAACGCTGTAATGAAAAATATTGGCATTTTCGGATGTGATATACCGAAACAGGCCGTGCAACAGTCTGTTGCGCGTAGCTACCCGATACCAAGCGTTGGTTTTAATGCCGTCGGGCGCTAACAACCACATCCGACCAATTTGCGGTGCAAACAACTCATAAGTTACCAGTGCAATGCGCCCGCCCATAGAAAACCCAATCAGGTCAAACCGGTCAATATTGTGTTTGGCCAAAAAATCAGCGACTAATTGCTGCCAATTTTCGCGCAGTAAAGGTTGAGAAGGTTCAGGCCAGTGGCTTTCTCCGTGAAAAAAAAGGTCAATTGCATAAACCGTGTATTGGGGGAAGGCATCGGATAGAGGCGCAAAGAAACTGCTGTCCTGCCCGAAACCGTGAAAAGCTATTAAAACCTGCTGCCCTGAACCAAATGTTCTGTAATGCAGATAAGGCTTTGCCATTTTTTTTACGGCAAATATAAACCTACTGACCTTATCCTGCCATTTTGTTAATCCGTTTGCGCTTTCGCACAGCCGGTTCCCCTGTGCGGCTTTGCACGTAGAGGTCGGTCATATCGTCCTGTACGCGGACATACTGCTTGTTGCGCATGACAATAATTTGCTGCCGCTCGGCAACCGTACGCTCTTTTTCGGATGAATAAACAGTCTTCATGGTTGTTTAAATATTGATATAAAATGTTCATTTTCGGCAAGAAATACAGGCAGTTAGAAGCCCTCAGACTTGCGTATATTTAATTATTTACTTATTTTTGTCCGACAAACTTAATTATTAAAGATTTAAAAATCAATTTTTATTAATCAAATATTTAAAAATTTATGGAGGGAGCAGTTAGTCAGCGGTTGATAGAAATTATCGGGCACTTTGCCGATGGGAACGAAAAGCGCTTTGCAGAATCGATAGGTGTAAAACCTGCGGTTATCAATAACTACACCAAAGGCAAGCAACAGAGCAAACCCGGATTTGAAGTGCTGCAAAAAATGGCTGCTACCTACCCCACGCTTAATATTGAATGGATTTTGAGCGGCAACGGGCACATGCTCAAACGCACAACAGAGCATGAGCGAATTATGATGCTGCCGCAGCAAACATCGGCTGATATTGTGGCCGTGCCTGTAATTAACCGCCGAGCCGCTGCCAACTATTTGTCAGGTTATCAGACACAGGAGTATTTTGAAGAATTGGACGTTATCAACCTGCCCCGCAGTTTTGTCAAAGGCAAGCAATGTTATGCACTGCAAGTAACCGGAGACAGTATGGAGCCAACCTTATATGAAAACGACTATCTGATTTGCCACCTGATAGACCGCAGCGAGTGGGAATATTTGGACGAAGGGCAGGTTTGCGTAGTGGTTTCCGAACGAGGTTTGCAGGTAAAACGCATAAAAAACAAACTCCACAGCCAATACCTTACCCTTGTTTCCGATAACCCCAAACATCCGCCGTTTGATATGGAGCACAGCGAGGTAATGGAGATATGGAAGGTAAACTGGCGGCTTACCGACCAGTTAAGCCCTGCCTCCGAAGACCTTAACAACCGCATAGCACAGTTGGAGGCACGATTGGAGCGGGTAGAAAAACAACGGGCAAATGGCTGATTTTGGTTAATTTTGCCCTTTAAGCCGGCATCCGATTATGCAACAATCTCCAGCGGCAAACTATGCCGACTTAACTATCTATCTGGATTCCAAGCACTTGAAATTCGAGAAAAGGATAGACCTTTTTTTTCCGCACGGTCATCGGGCAGATGCACCCGCCTGCCTGCTGATTGTTAACGACGGACAGGATGCACAAGCCTTGCATCTTCGCGAAACTTTACACAAACTGACAGCCAAAAAAGCCGTCCGACCTACCATTATAGCCGCTGTACATGCCACAGAACGCATTCAGGAATACGGTACAGCCAACATCCCCGATTATGCCAAGCGCGGCAGCAAGGCTCATCTGTACACTGCCTTTTTGATAGAAGAATTGATGCCGGCACTTGAACAGCGTTTTGTGCTTGCTCAACAAGCCGACTGTCGGGCTATATTCGGCTGTTCGCTGGGTGGCCTTTCCGCATTTGATATTGCATGGCATCATTCGTGGCTGTTTGGTCGCGTGGGCGTTTGCTCCGGTGCTTTTTGGTGGCGCAAACACTCCGCCAATGACAGTTTTGCCAACTCCGACCGCATTATTCATGCAGTTGTGCGCAATGGTCATCATAAGCGCGGGTTAAAATTTTGGTTTGAAGCCGGCACGGACGATGAAAAGGAAGACCGCAACAATAACGGAATTATTGACGCCATAGACGATACGCTTGACCTGATTGGCGAATTACATCACAAAGGATATAATACCTTGACAGATGTGCGCTACTTAGAAATACAAGGCGGGCAGCACAACCAGCGCACATGGGCAAAGGCTTTCCCCGATTTTATGCTATGGGCTTTCGGATATTTGCCGACTACCTGACGATTTGTCGCAAACTTATTTACCTGCACAATTGTTGTATTAGGAGTTTTGAACTTAAAATAAAAAAACATCTTAAATTATGGCAAAAGCTATCGAATTAACGGACAGCAATTTTGAACAATACATCAATGGCGACCGGCCTGTATTGGTAGATTTTTGGGCAGAGTGGTGCGGCCCCTGCAAAATGATTGGCCCGGCTATCGAACAAATGGCTGCTGAACTGGAAGGCAAAGCCATTATCGGTAAGGTAAACGTAGATGAGCAATCACGCATTCCCGCTATTTTTGACATTCGCAGCATCCCTACCCTGATGGTGTTTAAAAACGGTCAGGTAGTAGCCAAAAAAATAGGTGCTGCTCCCAAAAGTGAGCTGGTAAAATTGCTCGAGCCACATATGTAGTTCTTGCTCCCCGATACAAAACATGAGTCATCCCGAAAAATTCAGGATGACTCATTTATTTTTTATCGTCAGACTTCGTAAAATCTTAATATGCCCGCGCAAACAATACGCGCTCTTTGGAAGGTTTGCCCGTCAGGATGCACTTGCCTTCTTCCTGCGGATTGTCTAACGGAATGCAGCGGATAGTTGCTTTGGTTTCGGCTTTGATGCGCTCTTCGGTTTCGCCCGTGCCGTCCCAGTGCGCGCTGATGAAGCCGCCTTTGGTTTCCAGCACTTCTTTAAACTCTTCGTAGCTGTCCACGCGGGTAATCATGCTGTCGCGGAAATTTTTGGCGCGTTGGTAGATAGAGTCATGAATGGTGTCCAGCATTTTAGGCACATAATCGTAAATACTGTCCATGCCGATGATTTCTTTTGTTTTCGTATCGCGGCGGGCTACCTCTACGGTGTTGTTTTCCAAATCTTTCGGACCGATGGCAATGCGCAACGGAACGCCTTTCAGTTCCCATTCGGCAAACTTGAAGCCCGGCTTGTGCGTGTCGCGGTTGTCGTGCTTTACGGAAATACCCGCTTTGCGCAACTGCTGTGCAATGTCGGCGGCTTTGGCATTGACGGCGTTCATTTCCTCATCGCTGCGGTAAATCGGTACGATGACTACCTGAATGGGGGCAAGGTTCGGCGGCAGTACCAAGCCGTCATCGTCCGAATGTGCCATAATCAGCGCACCCATCAGGCGCGTACTCACGCCCCACGAAGTACCCCAAACAAAATCTTGCTTGCCTTCTTTGGTTGTAAAGCGCACGTCAAAGGCTTTGGCGAAGTTTTGACCCAAAAAGTGCGAAGTGCCTGCCTGCAATGCTTTGCCGTCTTGCATCAGTGCTTCAATACAGTAGGTATCTACCGCGCCCGCGAAGCGTTCGTTGGCAGTTTTTACGCCTTTGATAACAGGCATTGCCATGTGTTTTTCGGCAAATTCGGCGTACACGTTCAGCATTTGTACGGTTTCTTCAACAGCTTCCTGCGCGGTGGCGTGTGCCGTGTGTCCTTCTTGCCAGAGGAACTCTGCGGTGCGCAAAAACAAACGCGTGCGCATTTCCCAGCGAACCACGTTTGCCCACTGATTGATGAGCAGCGGCAGGTCGCGGTAGCTCTGAATCCAATTGCGGTAGGTGTTCCAGATAACCGTTTCCGATGTGGGGCGCACAATGAGTTCTTCTTCCAATTTGGCTTCGGGGTCAACAATTACGCCGCTGCCGTCGGGTGCATTTTTAAGCCTGTAATGCGTAACAACGGCACATTCTTTGGCAAAACCCTCTACGTGCGAAGCCTCTTTGCTCAGGTACGACTTGGGGATGAAAAGAGGGAAATAGGCGTTCACGTGTCCGGTGTCTTTGAACATTTTATCCAACGTGTCGCGCATTTTTTCCCAGATGGTAAAGCCGTAGGGCTTAATCACCATGCAACCTTTAATGGATGAATGTTCGGCAAGGTCTGCCTTTTTGACAAGTTCGTTGTACCAGCCCGAATAGTCTTCGCTGCGTTTAGGTAATGCTTTATTATTGCTCATAGTGGCGTGCTTTCTTTGCGTGCAAAACTAAGTCGCAAAGTTAGGCTTTGCGGGGCAGATGCTCAAACAGGCGGCGGAATTACCGAATGGGCAAGTTTTCCGATACAAAAAGTTGTTCAAGCAGCGTGTCAAAAGTTTTATTGACAGTTACTTCTTGACGAAGGCTAATTGCGGTTGCCAATTGTATGGAATCAAGCGTGCGCAGCCCTTGGTGACCGTATTTTTTGAGTAAAGCCCATGCATTCTCAATAATGGAATTACCGATATCCACTATTTGATAATGACGCAAGTCAAACATAAACGATGCTGATAATGCTTCGGCTTCGGGTTGGGTAAGATGTCCCGTGCGAACTTTTTTGCGAATAGCAGACTCAAATTCCAACAAACTTATTTTTGATAAATATATTCGGGTAATATTTTTGGAAAAAAGCAAATCCATTTCAGCAGTACCTGTTTCTGGACTGTACAGTTTGACTAATGCTGAAGTATCCAAAAATACAATCATTGATAGCTGCGTCTTTCTTCTATGACTGTTTCACCCAAATGCAAATTTTTGCCTGCCAGCAGGCGACGGGTTTTTGCAAATGAAAACTCATGAGCAGATAAGGCAGCGGTTTCTTTTGCGGGTACGGCTTCTTCCATACTTGAAGCCGATGAGCGCATAAGCATCTTGCGGATTTTTTGCTGTAAATAATCCCAAACCGCCCATAATTCCGCCGTATCCAATTTTTCTAATTCCTGCAACAAAAAATCTACTCTTGACATAAGTTTATTGCTTTGAGTCTTTCATGTACAACAACTTTTCTAAGGTACGAATTCCTAAGCGGATTAGTTGACGGCATAAATTTATCGGTGAGTTTTTTTCATAAAAACGGCATTTGACGGGGCAGATGCTCAAACAGGCGGCGGAATTACCGAACGGGCAAGTTTTCCGATACAAAAAGTTGTTCAAGCAAAATACAATCATAGCTGCGCCCATATGCAGATTTTGCCTGAAAATTGCTTGACTACCTTACCTCAAAGCGCCAACCTTTAGATTTTCGGAAGGCACGCTTATTATTTTGGATACTTCTTGTGGTAGAACTTCCAACACCCATTCCTATTACAAAGCCTTGCATGTAATTGAACTGCCTGCTGCCAAATAGTGGACTACCATACAATGCAGCAACCCCGGCTCCGACCGCAACATTGACCGTACTCCATAATAATGCCCTTCCTACCGGATTTTTACGCGGAAGAAAAATAGCTTGGGTATATTCCAGATTAATGGCATGTGATGATGTCTCTGCACCGCCAAATGCCAGTACAGGTTGTCCTTCCTGAGTAAACTGTAATATTCCCGATATACTTAAACCGGGTCCATACTGCACTTCCAACAAATCCCCCTTAGGTATAACACGAGTTCGCTTACCTTTGGTAAGAATAATAGACTCTTGTGCTAAGGCAGAGAAGCTAAGTGTGATGATTAACATCACGGCAATGGATAACAAAACTTTGATTTTCATAAGATTGATTGATTTGAAGCAAAATATCAGCTTTTTAACAGTAAACCAATAATTATCCAACCGTTTTGATGTTTTTTTTTATAAAGTAGTTTCTATATATATTTCAACAATCTACTCAGCTATGCTGTCAATCATTTAAAATCGTCCACCCATTTACCAATCAAGACTGATTTCAAATTGCGGCATTTTTTGCAATACAGGCGCGGAAGTCCGTAAATTAGCCGCGCTGATTAGACATATTTTTTTGCAAATCGTCAATCAACAATCACCACTTGTCAATCACAAACGTTCATGGATGCAATCATTGCATTTTCGGTGCGCAACAAACTCATCATCGGTTTGCTGATGCTCATCTGGGTAATTTGGGGGGGCTATTCGGCTACTAAAATTGCGCTGGATGCCGTACCCGACATCACCAACAATCAGGTGCAGGTTATTACCCAATCCCCTTCGCTTTCCCCGCAAGAGGTAGAAAAATTTATCACTTTTCCCATAGAATTGGCAATGGCAAACGTGCAGCGCAAAGTGGAAATCCGTTCCATTTCGCGCTACGGGCTGTCGGTTGTTACCATTGTTTTTGAGGAAGGCATGGATATTTTGCAGGCGCGCCAATTGGTAGCCGAACAGTTGCGCATTGCCGAAGCCAACATTCCGCCCGAATTCGGCAAACCCGAAATGATGCCGATTACTACGGGGCTTGGCGAAATTTATCAGTACGTTTTGCAGGTGCAACCGGGCTACGAAAGCCGCTATTCGCCTATGGAATTGCGCACCATTCAGGATTGGTTGGTGAAACGCTACTTGGCGGGCATCCCCGGCATTGCCGACGTGAGCAGTTTCGGCGGTTTTGTGAAGCAATACGAAGTTTCCGTGCTGCCCGACCGCCTGCGCAGCTTCGGACTAACGCCTATGGATTTGTTCCGCGCTTTGCAGATGAACAATCAGAACACGGGCGGCAGCTACATGGAACGCGGGCAGCGGGCTTTCTACATCCGCGCCGAGGGGCTGGCGCAAGGCATCGCCGATATTGAAAAAATTGTCGTTACCCGAAAAGGCAACCTGCCCGTGTTGGTGCGCGATGTGGCAACCGTACAGTTGGGTTTTGCCCCGCGATTCGGTGCCATGACCAAAGACGGCAAAGGCGAAGTCGTGGGCGGCATTACGCTCATGCTCAAAGGCGCAAACTCTTCCGATGCCATTGCCAACGTGAAGGCACGCGTGGCACAGGTGCAAAAAATTCTGCCCGAAGGCATCCGCATAGAGCCTTACTTAGACCGCAGCATTTTGGTAGAAAAAACCATCCGAACGGTGGCGCAAAATTTGACCGAAGGCGGCTTGATTGTCGTTGCCGTGCTGGTGCTGATGCTGGGTAACTTGCGGGCGGGCTTGGTCGTGGCTTCCGTGATTCCGCTGTCGTTCCTTTTTGCGCTGGGCATGATGGACTTGTTCGGCGTTTCCGCCAATCTGATGAGCTTGGGCGCGATAGACTTCGGGCTGATTGTGGACGGGGCAATCATCATTGTAGAGGCGATGATGCACCGCCTGCACGGCGGCGACTTGCCGCATCGGCTTAGCGCGGCTCAAATGGACGAGGAAGTGATTCTGACCGCTGCCAAAATTCGCCGTTCGGCAGCCTTCGGCGAGCTGATTATCCTGATGGTTTACCTGCCGATTCTGGCACTGACCGGCATTGAGGGCAAAATGTTCAAGCCGATGGCGCAAACCGTAGGCTTTGCCATTTTCGGGGCGTTGTTGCTCTCTTTTACCTACGTGCCGATGGCTTCCGCGCTGTTTTTGTCTAAACATACGGTCAAAAAGGTTAATTTTTCCGACCGCATGGTTGAATGGCTGCACGGCTTTTATCGCCCCGTGCTGTTGCTGGCTTTGCGCCACAAGGCACTTTTCCTCACGCTGATTGCGGCAATATTTGCGGGCTGTTTGTGGCTGTTTTCGCGCATGGGCGGCGAGTTCATCCCGACGCTGGACGAAGGCGACCTTGCCTGTCAGCAGGTAGTTCCCGTCGGCACGTCGCTGTCGGAAAGCATACGCACCTCGCTGGAAATGCAGAAAATCCTGCTCAAACATTTTCCCGACGAGGTAAAAACCATTGTTGCCAAAACGGGTTCGGCAGAAATTCCCACCGACCCGATGGGCGTGGAAGATTCCGACATTGCCATTGTGATGCACCCGCGTTCGCAGTGGAAAAAAGCCCAAGACCGCGAAACCATTTCCAACCTGATGAAAGCCAAACTTGCCGAATACATGCCTTGGGTGAGCTACGAGTTTACGCAGCCCATTCAGTTGCGTTTCAACGAACTGATGACGGGCGTAAAAAGCGATGTTGCCATCAAAATTTTTGGCGAAGATTTGGACGTGCTGGCAGAAAAAGGCGCAGAGGCTGCCCAACTGATTGCCAAAATTCAGGGGGCGGGCGACGTTCGCGTGGAACAAACCGCAGGTATGCCGCAGTTAGTCGTGCGCTATAAGCGCGATAAAGTGGCACAATACGGGCTTTCCATAGAAGAACTGAACCGCACCGTACAAATTGCCTTTGCAGGGCTTGCCGCGGGAACGGTCTATGAAGGCGAGCGGCGTTTTGATTTGGTAGCAAGGCTGCCGCAACAGATGCGCCACCGGCTCAACGACATTGCCAATTTGTACGTCAATTTGCCCGACGGCAATCAGGTGTTGCTCAAAGAAGTAGCCGATATTGTGGAAGAACAGGGCGTTTCGCTCATCACCCGCGAGGATACGCGGCGCCGCATCGTCATTGGCGTAAACGTCCGCAACCGCGACGTGGAATCGTTCATTGGTGAGGTGGAAAAAACGCTGGCAAGCCGTCTGAAACTGCCGCCCGGGTACAGCATCGTGTACGGCGGTCAGTTTGAAAACTTGCAGGCAGCAAAAGCGCGTTTGAGCGTTGCCGTTCCCGCTGCGCTGGGGCTGATTCTGATTTTGTTGTATTTTACTTTTACTTCTGTTCGGCAGTCGTTGCTCATCTTTTCCGCCGTTCCGCTGGCGGCTATCGGCGGCATTTTGGCGCTGTGGCTGCGCGATATGCCTTTCAGCATTTCGGCGGGTGTCGGCTTTATTGCCCTGTTTGGCGTTGCCGTACTGAACGGCATTGTGCTTATCGGGCAGTTTAACCACCTCAAACACGACGGCATCGGCGATATTCGCAGCCGCGTGCTGGAAGGTACGCACATCCGTTTCCGCCCGATTCTGACTACGGCAATGGTAGCGGCTTTGGGCTTTCTGCCGATGGCAACATCCACACAGGCGGGGGCAGAGGTGCAAAAACCGCTGGCAACCGTTGTTATCGGCGGGTTGATAACCGCTTTGTTACTTACTTTGTTGGTGCTGCCCGTTTTGTACGAATGGGCAGAGCGCACTTTTGAACGCTCAACAGAAAAAAATTAATCCGTACTGACAACCATGCGTAAAATTTTGTATGTATTGCTCTTGCCTGCCGTTTGGGCTTGTTCCGATAAGCAGCAAACCGACACTGCCGAAACAAGCACCCCGCAAAAAACACCCGCAACATCCGTAACGCTTAGCCGACAGCAGGCAGAGCAGGCAGGCATCCGTTGGGATACGCTGCAACGGCGCAATATTGGCATTGCCGTAGCCGCCAACGGCACGTTGGAAGTACCGCCTTCGGAAAATATTTCCATTACGGCAGTAATGGGCGGAATTGTTAAAAAAACCGACCTTTTGGCGGGTATGACCGTCAAAAAAGGTGATGTATTGGCGGTATTGGAACACCCCGATTACATCCGCCTGCAACAGAACTATTTGGAAGCCCGCAACCAACTGACCTACGCCGAAAAAGAGTTGCGCCGTCAGGAAGAGCTGTTAGCCGCCAACGCCACCGCCGCACAAAAGCAGGAAGCGGCGGAAAATGCCTATAACGCTGCCCGCATACAGGTACGCAGCTTGGGCAGCCAATTGGAAATGCTGGGCGTGGATATGGCAGCACTCAATCGCGGCGATATTCAGCCACAGGTGGTCATCAGAGCACCCATCAGCGGCAATGTTACCGAAGTGGGCATCAATACGGGCAAGTTCGTAGCCGCCAACGAAATGCTTTGCAAAATCATCAGTCAAGAACATTTACACATTGTGCTGAAAGTTTTTGAGCGCGATGTGCTGAAAGTTCGCGTAGGGCAGCCCGTAACAGTGCGCATTATGGGCGCTGAAAAAGAATACAAAGCAAAAATTATTTTGGTCAATCGCGCATTTGACAACGCGACCAAGAGTGTGGAAGTACAGGCACACTTTGACCGCGACGATGTTACACTCAAACCCGGCATGTTCGTAGAAGCACAAATCCATACCAACGACATGCCGCACGAGTCGTTGCCCGACGATGCGCTTGTCAAAGAAGACGACCGTTGGTATGCCTTCGCCTTGAAGGAACAAGTGTCGGACAATCTCACTTTTGAAAAAATTCCGGTAGAAAAAATAGCTTCCGAAAGCGGCTTTTCGGCAATCGTCGTTCCGCCGCAGTGGAAAGGCAAGCCTTTTGTGCAGTCGGGTGTATATTACCTCACCTCTACTATGGACAAAGAGAGTGAGTGATTTTGTCGTATTTTAGCGGGATAAATGTAGGGACACGGCGTGCCTTGTCCCTACATACGTTAGGTCAGAAAATAAAAAACGCAAACCAACGTGTGGACGATATTTAAAAAGGAACTGAACAGTTTTTTCGGCTCATTGGTCGGTTATTTGGTCATCAGCATTTTTCTGGCGGGTGTGTGGCTGTTTGTCTGGCTTTTTCCCGATACAAGCATTTTGAGCTACGGATATGCAAGTATGGACGGCTTTTTTAACACTGTGCCGTTCGTATTCCTGTTTTTAGTTCCTGCCATTTGCATGAGGGCTTTCGCCGAGGAAAAGCGCAACGGCACACTGGAATGGCTGCTCACCAAACCATTGAGCGATTTGGAAATTGTGCTGGCAAAATACTTCGCCGCATGGGCTTTGACAGGCATTGCCTTGCTGCCAACGCTGGTTTACTACTATTCGGTTTATGAGTTGGGTTCGCCCAAAGGCAATATTGATACCGCAGCCGTTGTTGGGTCGTATGTCGGGCTTTTCCTGCTGGGCGGTGTTTTTGCCGCCATTGGTGTGTTTGCCTCTTCACTTACCGATAGCCAGATTGTAGCCTTCATTTTGGCTGTATTTTTCTGCTTTGTGGCGTATTTCGGGCTAGGTGCGGTGGCTTCGCTGGATTTGTGGTCAGACAGTGCCGTTATTTTGGCGCAACTCGGGCTGGACTACCATTACAGCGCGCTCGGTCGCGGACTGATTGATTCGCGCAATGTGCTGTACCTGTTGAGTGCTGCGCTTATCTTCAATTATTTAACATGGCTGGTTTTGCGCAGCCGCAAATGGTAACGGCGATATATGCACGCGGATTTTGGCAGACGGCACGGATAAACGCCGATTAAGCTATTTTATCCAATAAAAATCCGCGTAAACCCGCGTTATCTGCCTGAAATCAGCGTTCTTCTAAAAAAGATACACAATGGCTGCCAAACTCAAAACCTCCTATTTCTGCCAGAATTGCGGCTATCAGTCGGCCAAATGGATGGGTAAATGCCCCTCTTGCCAACAATGGAACAGCTTTGCCGAAGAAATTATTGCCAAAGAAGACAAAGCCAAACCTACATGGCGCAGCGAAGGCAAGCAGTCCGTAGCCCCGAAGCCTAAGCCCATTGCAGAGATAGACTACACCGAGCAACCGCGCCACATCACGCCCGACAAAGAACTGAACCGCGTACTCGGCGGCGGCATCGTGCCGGGCAGCATCGTACTCATTGGCGGCGAGCCGGGCATTGGCAAGTCCACACTCTTGCTGCAAATCGCCCTGAATATGCCCCTGAAAGTGCTGTATATTTCGGGCGAAGAAAGCGAACAGCAAATCAAGATGCGGGCAGAGCGCATTGAACTGCCCGAAAATAAATCCATCACACCTGCGACGCAAAGCGAGTGCTTCATTCTGACCGAAACCAACACGCAGCATATTTTTAAACACATAGAGCAGTTAGAACCCGAACTGCTCATTGTGGACTCCATTCAAACAATGGCAACTTCGCACATTGAGTCGGCGGCAGGCAGCGTGTCGCAAGTCCGCGAATGTACCGCAGAGCTGTTGCGCTATGCTAAAGAAAGCGGCACACCTGTTTTTCTGATTGGGCACATCACCAAAGAAGGCACACTGGCAGGCCCCAAAGTGCTGGAACACATGGTGGATACCGTGCTGCAATTTGAGGGCGACCGCCACCTGACTTACCGCATTTTGCGCACCATTAAAAACCGCTTTGGTTCTACTTCGGAACTCGGCATCTATGAGATGCGCACCGGCGGCCTGCGCGAAGTCGGCAATCCTTCGGAAATCTTACTCTCGCAGCGCGATGACCACCTCAGCGGTATCAGCATCGGCACGACGCTGGAAGGTAACCGCCCGCTGTTAATAGAAGTACAATCTTTGGTGAGTGCAGCCACCTACGGCACGCCGCAGCGCAGCAGCACGGGTTTTGACGCCAAACGACTGAATATGTTGCTGGCCGTGCTGGAAAAACGCGGAGGCTACCGACTCGGCACGCAAGACGTTTTTTTGAACATTGCCGGCGGTTTCCGCGTGGAAGACCCAGCCATTGACCTTGCCGTCTGCCTTTCCATCGTTTCATCGTATGAGGACATTGCCATTCCGCCGCACACCTGTTTTGCGGGCGAAGTGGGACTGGGTGGCGAAATCCGCGCCGTGAGCCGCATAGAAAACCGCATCGCCGAAGCCGAAAAGTTGGGCTTCCGGCAGATTTTCATTTCCCGCTACAACACCAAAGGCTTGGAAATGAGTCGCTTCAACATGAAAATCCATCCTGTTGCACATGTGGGCGAAGTGATTCAAAAACTTATAGTGTAGCTTTAACAAAAATATTCTAAGCCTTTTATTTGCAGTTAGTTAGCTTTTGCCTAACTTCGTTATACGATGCGTGCGCACATGCAGCGGCACGCTGTTGCATAACGAATTGAGGAATTGCTGTTCAAACGACACCGACCATGAAATCCCGCATATTATTTTTTCTGGCATTAACTGTTCTATCGGGCATTATTCGGCCATTAGATGCACAAACGCCGCCCAAGGATGGTAAAAAGATAAAATACACCGTTAAAAAAGGCGACAGCGTGAACGGCATTGCCCGCAAGTTTGGCATGAAGCCGCAAGAGGTGCTCGCACTGAATAACATCAAAAATGCCAACCACATCCGCGAAGGACAGGAAATTCTCGTTATTGACAATCAGCGTGCGGCAACCGATGCTATACCGGTGGTGGCGGCCTCGTCTGCTCCGGCTGCGGTAACAAAAGTGGAAACCAAGCGCTACCATGCCGTTATGCAGGGGGAAACACTCAACAGCATTGCTCGCCTCTACGGCACTACGGTAGCTAACCTGATGCAATGGAACAACCTGACAACAGCCAACACGGGCTTAAAACCCGGGCAAAAGTTGGTTGTGGGAGATTTAAGCAACGAAGTCAAGCAGGAACAGTTTCTCACCGGCAAAGGGCGCATCATCAACGAGCGCGGCATGGGCATGATGATTAGCGGGGTAGATGCTAAACTCAACGTTGCGCTGCATCGCTCGGCACCCGAAGGCAGTATGATTCGTATCTACAACGAAAGCACCAAGCGCGCCGTGCTGGCAAAAGTTATCGGTAAAATCCCTAACGTGGACAGCGATAAAAAAGTAATCGTTAAACTTTCCGCAGGTGCATGCCGTGCATTGGGCGTAATGAACGACCGATTCCCCGTAGAGGTTACTTACGAGAAATAAAACCGACATAGTGCCAAAATCAGTAGATTTGTGTAAACCAAATTACTACTGATGATTATTTTCCGCAAGCGCTACTGGTTAGTCGGCATTGTCGGCATATTGTTCTTAGCCGCCGTTGCGCCAATAGTCGTTATCCACTTTTATCAGGATAAAATCCGTGAGTACATTGTTTCAGCGTTAGACAGACAGTTTAAAGGACGCACCGAGCTTGCCGGTTTTCATGTAGCACCATTCGCCAATTTTCCCTATATATCGGTAGATTTGGAAGGCTTGCAATTTTTTGGCAGCACCGCCGATACTCTCCCGATTTATCGCTTCAACGATTTATACGTCGGTTTTGATGTGGCCGAGTTGATGCGCGGTAAATTGGATATCAAGCAGTTGCGTGCAGAAGGCGGCTTGTTGCATATCGTCATAGACAAAGACGGGCGCATCAACCTGTTGGAAGCAAAAAAATCAAAAGAAGAGTTGCAAGCCGACACTGCGGCAAGCGAAGCCCTGCATTTGGATTTGCAAAAAATACAACTGTCGGATTTTACACTCAAAGTAGATGACCGCGAGGGTAACAAATTTACCCATCTTGCCGTCAGCAATGCCAAAGGGAATTTCCGTTACACAGCGCAGGCCATTGACCTGAAGTGGGACATGGCGGCCGAACTTGCCGAATATACCGGCGGCACGACAACGCTGTTCCGCAATAAATACTTTGAGTTGCACAACAACATCAGCTACGACCTCTCCCGCGATTTTCTGGAAATTCGCCCCGGCAAGCTGACCCTGAAAAACGGTGAGTTGGATTTCAGCGGCACCATTGATTTTGCCAACGAAATGGATTTGAACCTGACATTCAACGGACGCAAAGAAAACTTTGACCTGTTTGTTTCACTTGCACCGGAGGCCGTTGTTCAGGCAATGGAACAGTTCAGCTCGCGCGGCGATATTTACCTGAAAGGCAGCATTACGGGAAAATCGCTGCATACACCTCCGCACATTGAGGTAGAACTTGGCTGTGCCAACACCTTTTTTGCACGCAAAGACACCCAAAAGGACATTATCCGCGACCTGTCATTCAAAGGATTTTTCAGCACAGGCGACTCCAACACGCTGGCAACTTCGGTTTTCTATCTGGAAAGCCTTTACGGCGCACCTGAAAACAGCTTCGTAAAAGGCACCCTGCGCGTGGAAAACTTTGAAAATCCGCTGATTAACATGGATTTTCACGCCGATATAGACCTGCGCTACCTGCCTGACTTTATGCCCGTAGGGATGCTGAAACAAAGCAGCGGCAAGGTGAAAATGGATATCGCCCTCAAAGAGTATGTTACACCCGACAACGTGCTGGAAGTTGCCGGCCAGTTACAGGACGGCACCGCCAGTCATATTGACTTTCAAAATGTCAGTTTGCTGCTCAAAGACTACCCCAACCCGATTCAGGACATCAACGGCAGTATTAGCTTAAACGGCGACCACCTGATTATTAAGCAGTTAAAGGCCAAAGTAGGCGACAGCGACCTGCAACTTTCCATGGAATTGGACGACATGCTCCACTTTTTCCATGGCGACGATGTACCCGTGGCTTTCAAGCTCAAAGCCGATGCCCGCAAAATATTGCCCGGTCAGTTGGTGCCTGCCAATATGCGCCCTGCTTTGGACAGTACGCTGGCGGCAGTTTGGCGCGATGAAATTTATGATTTCCATGCCGAATTGGACGTAAATACGACTTCGCGCACTTTGGATACATTCCACTACCTGCCTACACTGGCCATAGATTTTCATGATTTTCATTTCCGCTCTAAACTGTACCCGAACGACATCAAAGAAATCAAAGGGCATTTTGATATTAACGACCGCTACATTCGCCTGACCAACTTTACATTCCATGCAGGCGAAAGCAAAATGTACGGCAGTGCCGAAATTGCGCCTGTTGCACCGCTGCGCGTGCCTTCACGCAGAGAGTGGGTAAACTTCAAAGCCGATGTCAAAAGCCCGTATTTTGACGTAAAGCAATTGGTCTCTTACGATGGCAAGTGCCTGCTCAACGACCAGATTGAGCGCGAAATCATCCACGAACTGGATTTTAAAGGGCACGGACGCTTTTTTGCTAATGTTTTCAAAGAAGACGGGTTTGTTTCTGAACTGGAAATTGACCGACTGCTGCTCCAACTCAACGATTTTCCGCAGGTAGAACGTGTATCGGGCAAAATCACCACCGATACACTGGGCAGTGTACATATTCAAGATTTTACCGCTTCTGTCGGAAAAACCGACATCCGCACAACGCTTGACCTGCTGCATTTTCTGGATAACGACCTGAAAAACAAGAACATCAAAGGCTCGTTTGCTGCCAATTGGATTGATATGGACGAATTGATGGGTTATCAGGAAAAGGCGCAACCGAAACCTGCCGCTGCTACCCATCAGAACCCGCACGAAGAGGCATTCAACATCTTTGCGCTGAACTTCCCGAACATGAGCCTTGACGTACAAATCGGGCATTTCCGACACCATAAATACCTGATTGACAATATCAAAGGGCGCATTCGCACCACACCGCAACACTACGCCTACGTGGACAGCCTGCACTTAGACGCTGCCGACGGGCACATGGTTCTACATGGCTATTTCAACGGCTCTAACCCCAAGGATATTTACCTAACCGGCAAAATCCGCATGGAGCGCATTAATTTGAACAAGCTCATGTATAAGTTTGACAACTTCGGGCAGGACTATCTGGTAAGCAACAATGTGCGCGGCTTCCTCAGCGGAACGGTACAATCTACGGCGCACCTCTACCCTGACTTTACGGTAGATTTGGCAAAAACAAAAGCCCATGCCGAACTGACCATTCGCAACGGCAGGTTGCTGCGTTTTGCTCCCATGCACGCCATGGCGGACTTTATGGGCGATAAGAATTTGGATGACATTGCCTTCGGCGAAATGACCAACACACTGGACATCAAAGACGGGCACGTGTATATCCCTGCCATGAAATTAGCTTCCAGCATTGGCTATATGTACATCAGCGGCAGGCAGAATTTTGATGACAAATTGCAGATGGATTATGAAATCCGCCTGCCCCTGAGCCTGATTAAAGAAGCCTCTTGGAACTTCATGAAAAGCAAACTGTTCGGCAAAGGGAAAAAATCGGGCAGCGAGTCTGCCGCAACCACTCCCGAGCCACCCGCCGCCGATGAACTGCTGGAAGAAGAAAAGGAAATTATAGACGGCCAAAAAGGACTGATTCGCAAGTATGTGAATGTGCGCATTGCCGGAACAACCGAGGACTTCAAAATCAACTTGGGCAAGAAAAAGCAATAGGTTCAGCACAGCCTTGCGCCAATGACCAAAATATCATCAATTTGTCGGTAGTCGTTACCCATCCATGTATGGAGAGCCTTCGCAAACAGTTGCCGTTGTTCATCGGCAGAGCGCAACAGGCAGGAACTGTACAGTTCTTTAATTTGCTTGGCAAGAAACTTGCGCCCATGGCTGCCGCCAAACTGGTCTTGCAGGCCATCGCTGCAAAGCAATATTTGCGTGGGTTCATCAAGTGCAAATGTGTGGGTAAAAAACGACTGGTCGGGCGCGGTTTGCATCCCCCCCAAACTGATGCGTGAGGCTTTAACGGTAGTAAGCCCCGAATTGCGCAACAGATACAGCGGCATACGCGCACCGGCAAACGACAGCGTCCGCTCCTGATGATTAATCACGCAGATGCCCGCATCCATGCCATCGCGGTTGTGGGTTTCATCTTGTCGCAGTGCACGCATGATGCCTTCATTCATCGCCTGCAAAATGGCGGCTGGGTCGGTCAGGCGGCGGGCTACCACCATCTGCCGAAACATGTTAATGCCCAACATGGACATAAAACCGCCCGGTACGCCGTGTCCTGTACAGTCGGCTGCAATAATAATGGTGCAGTTGTCAATTTGCTCCACGCAGTAAAAATCGCCGCCTACGATGTCGCGGGGCTTGAAAAGCACAAACGAATCGGGCAGGTATTGGCGCATTTGTGCCAGTGAAGTCAGCGATGCTTCCTGTATGCGTTTGGCATAGTTCAAACTGGCGGTAATGTCGCGGTTTTTGTCTTCAATCTCTGTTTTCTGGGCATTGACCACCTGTAAAGTCTGGTTGAGTTCGTCCACTGTATCGTTCAGTTCTTTGGTGCGTTTCCATACGCGCTGTTCCAGTGTGGCGTTGGCTTCCTGCTGAATACGCAACGCTTCCATTTGCGCTTCTTTTTTCTCTTGTTCAATGCGGTTGCGTTCAAGGCGCGTTTTATCTGCCAAAGCGATAGACAGCGTAATGGATTCCAGCAAAATGGCTATTTCAAAACCATGCACCGTTACAAAGTTTTCGGGCAGAATGTTAGAGGTTTTGAGAATAAAGGCGGCGGCAAATATCAGGTAAAAGCAATAGGCAGCCAGATAAAACCGCGCTGCTTGGTTGCCCTTGCGCCATACCACAAAAGCAACTACTATCAGAAAAATAACGGAAAGAAGACTCAACGCCTTGATAACAGGCATGGCAACGTAGTAAGGAGCCGCAATAGAAGCCAGCAGCATCAGGCACTGAAACAACATGGCAACAACCGTAATGCGGAAAGTGCGCACCGAATAGCGGCGGATATCCAGAAAAACAAAGGCAAAAGCAACACCCATCAGAACACCCGATGTGGTAAAAACAGCAACCCATTTATTCTGCCAGCCCGCCGCATCGGTCAGGAAGTACTGGAACACATGCCCGCTAAGCGAAGCCTGAAATACCAAATTGGCAAGCACAAAAGAGATATACCACAAATAGCCCCAGTCTTTGATGTAAAAAAAGTAGAGCAGGTTGTTGAAAACAATGAGCAGCAATACACCAAAGAAAACACCGTAGCCCAACTCTTCCTTTTGCAGGATTTCGTAAAATGCCGATTTTTCAATCAGATTCAGGCGGGTATTTGTAGTGGTTTCGGAATACAGCCTGATATAGTAGGTCTGTGGTGCTGCCGTGATGCGCACAGGGAAAAGCGCCGTGCGATGCTCTATCAAGCGAATGTTGAAAGGTCGCATGTCGCCGGCCTGCAACTGCTGCCATTGGCCGTCATTTTGGGTGTAATAAAAATCAATTTCATCAACAAGCGGATAGCTGATTTGTAGAAAATATTCATCGTTCGTGCGTGTACTGTCGCCTTGTATGGCTATCCGCAGCCAGTAATTGGTTTTTATCCGATTGAAGTTGAATTCATCTTTTGCATAAGTAGCAAATTCGTTTTGCAAGGAGGCTATTTCGCCAATGTTCATTTGGTTAGTGGTATCGG
Organism: Rhodoflexus caldus; assembly: GCF_021206925.1. Classification (NCBI taxonomy): domain Bacteria; kingdom Pseudomonadati; phylum Bacteroidota; class Cytophagia; order Cytophagales; family Thermoflexibacteraceae; genus Rhodoflexus; species Rhodoflexus caldus. The sequence goes on from NZ_JAJPRF010000001.1 coordinate 417,984, forward strand.
CAAACACCTGCACATAGGCAGTTATGTTTTGTTTGCCGGGCTTCCCGACTATGGGAGTCTGCCCAAGTAGCGCACTGCCCCACAAGCAACACCAGCAAAGTGAAATAATTTGCCAAAAGCCGTTCATTCTCAATACCATAATCAAATTTAAGCCAAATTATTTCATTTGCAAGTTTTCGCTCAAAAGCGTAGAGTCAGTTCAGTATTTGCCCAGTTATGAAGCAATGCCCCCCGAAATTCAGGGCTTGCCAATACGTGGAACAGTCCGATGCCAAACTTGCCGTGCGCAATCAAAAAACCGCTTTTCACCAGTCCCATTGCCATATTCATTTGCCGCCAAGGTTGGGCAAAGCGATTTTGCAACCCGAAATATCCGCCTTGCAAGGTGGCATCGTAGGCACGCAGTACAACCTGTGGATTAACAAATACATACGCCTGCAATCCTTCGCCTGCACGGGCTTTGGAAGCAAGTATCCAATGTTCATCAAACGGTATTAATTGCCCGAAGCGATAGTAGAGACCGGCTCCTGCGGCAACTTGCAGCAGCCCTGCCGAACCGATTGCCTGCCAACGCAATTCAGAACTTTTGCGCAAACGCAGCTCTTTTTCGTACAGGTAATTGCCTTGTACAAACAAGGCCTGCCCCAACTGATTGCCCCATCCCTGTACCTGAACGGCAGGCGTAATGCGGTGAAATGCCTTTTGTATGGCTTCTCCGAGCGAAGCTGCGCCCATAACGCCGACCTGAATGGAAACCGATTCTCGTATTTGTTTTTCAGAATTGGCCGCTACCCTGAAAACACCTGCCGAAAGATGTGCGGCATAGGGTCGGTCATCCAATAGGAAATCGCTGTTTTTCAAGTCGTTGGGCGTAAAAATATGCTGCTGTATCGCAATTCCTTGCCAAGCAGTTGTACTGTTCTTACTGAATGGCGTAAGCCTGTGCAACGGAAGTTTGTTAAATACGGGTGCTGCATAAGCCAGTTGCAGCCCGCTGGTATAATAGCGGTCGGTTTGAAAAAACACATCGTTGGCAGCACCGAAGTGTACGTAATGGTCATTCGGCTGAGCCAAAGTAACGGTAGCAAAAACTGAAAGACAGGCGCACAACAGCCCGAAAAACGTTCTCATCAAAATCAGCAAGTGTGGTTTAGTGGTGTTCACTGCCTATTTCTTTGCCGCAGTGCGGACAAATTTGCGCCTTCTTTTTGGTTTTCTTGCTCAACTCTTCGGAAAAGCCGGAAGCAAGCAAACCGGCAGGCAGAGCAAAAAGCCCCACACCGATAATGGCAATCATGCCGCCCAGAAATTTTCCCAAGCCCGTAACCGGATATACATCACCGTAGCCTACGGTTGTCAGCGTAGCAATGCCCCACCACATTGTTTTGGGGATGCTGGAAAACTGCTCCGGTTGTGCATCGTTTTCAATATAATACATAAACGTGGAGGTAATCAGCAGCATGAAGAACATCAAAATAGTAGAAACGGTCAGTTCTTCTTTGCGGTCTTTGAGCACGGTCGTAATCAGTGAAAGTGCCTTTACATAGCGCACGATTTTGAAAATTCGGAAAATACGCAGCACCCGCAGAATGCGCAACAGGCGCAAATCAACTCCCAGAAAGGGCAAATAGAACGGTACAATTGCCAACAAATCAATTATCGGCAGTGGTTGTACGGCATAACGCAGGTTGCCCGTAAACGGCTTCCCGTAAGCAGGGTTTTCGTTGGCTGTCCACAGGCGCAGTACGTATTCAACGGAAAATATTGCCACGGAAAACACTTCAAATCCGTTGAAAAAATGCTCATATGCATTGCGTATTTCTGCTTCCGACTCGAGCACAATGGCGATTACATTGGTGCTAATCAGCACAATCAGCATCACATTCACCACACGACCGAGTGCGCCTGCACCCGACAGTACTTCGTACACATATTTTTTCATGGCTGCCCCCTGAATTTCTTGGTGTGAAAGCAGTTACAAGGTATGAAATCGCAGCCATTTGTGCACCTTCCGTAGGGCAACAAAAAGCCCTCAACAGTTTTCCTGCCGAGGGCTTTTCATTACACTTTGCGCAAAATGTACGTGAGAAATGCGGATGCCGATTAGGCTTTTTTCGCTGCAAATGATGCTTTGATAGCTTCAATATCTACATTCTTAATCGCAGGCAGCTTAGTGAGCAACTTAATGTCTTTGATACGTTGGTTTGCAGCATTAGAATTGCGTCTGTCTTTCCGCTTCAATCTGGTAACACCCATGGTTGTAACGATTTTAATGAGGCGCAAATGTAGCTCATTTTTAGCTTTCCGCGTATTTTTGAGCGATTTTTTTATCCCGCCATTGTTTTAGCCGTTATATTTTCCAATCAACACATCCCAACACTATGTCTTTTTTTCGTTTTGGTGAAGATACGCTCACCCCTTCCATCGCGCTTCAAATAGCTCGCGGAACCTGCAAAGGAATTATTTCGGAAACCGTTCGCCGGAAAGTGGTCGCCAGCCGCGCAGCCGTGGACAGTATGGTAGCTGCCGAGAAGGTAATCTACGGCATCAACACAGGCTTTGGCCCGCTTTGTACCACCATCATTTCCCCCGAGCAAACAGCCTTGCTGCAATTCAACCTGTTGCGCAGCCACAGCGTAGGCGTAGGCGAACCCCTCGCCGACGATATCGCCAAACTGATGCTTATTCTGAAAGCACATTCGCTGGCTATGGGCTTTTCAGGTATTTCCATGCAAGTAATTGAGCGGATTTTGCTGCACATAGAAACCAATGCGATTCCGTTAGTGCCTTCGCAAGGGTCTGTCGGGGCTTCGGGCGACTTGGCACCGCTGGCGCATCTGTTTCTGCCGCTGGTTGGGCTGGGGCATGTCAGGTGGCAAGGCAAAACGCTGCCCGCCGAGGAGTGGTTGCAAACCATGCAACTGCCACCAATACAATTGCAGGCAAAAGAAGGACTGGCGCTCATCAACGGCACACAGTTTATTGCCGCCCATGCCGTAAAAGTGGTGGAGCAACTGCACAATTGTTTGGATAATGCCGATATCATCGGTGCTATGACGCTGGAAGGCGTACTTGGCTCGGTCAGCCCTTTTGAGGAACAACTGCACCTCATCCGCCCCTTTGCAGGCACACAACATGTAGCTTATCGCCTGCGCACGCTGCTGAAAGATTCGCCGATGGTGGCCTCCCACGCCAACTGCGGCCGCGTGCAAGACCCCTACTCCATCCGTTGCATGCCACAGGTACACGGCACTTCGCGCAACGCATGGCTGCACCTGAAAGAAATGGTCATTACGGAAATTAATTCCGTAACCGACAATCCCATTATTCTGGATAGCGAACGCGCCATTAGCGGCGGCAACTTCCACGGTCAGCCGCTGGCATTGCCTTTGGACTATGCCACGCTTGCCGCAGCCGAATTAGGCAACATCTCCGACCGCCGCACCTATCTGCTGCTCGAGGGGCCTGCCAGTCTGCCCGTGCTGCTGATGCGCAATACGGGCATCAATTCAGGTTTTATGATTCCGCAATACACCTCTGCTGCTTTGGTAAGCGAAAATAAATCGCTGTGCTTCCCTGCAAGTGCCGACAGCATCCCGACCTCTCTTGGGCAGGAAGACCATGTGAGCATGGGCAGCATCAGCGGTCGCAAAGCACTGAAAGTGATTGAAAATCTGGAAAATATTTTGGCCATAGAACTCCTCTGCGCAGCGCAGGCATTTGATTTCCGCCGTCCTTTACATTCCACCCCACTGCTGGAAGCCTGCCATGAACTGGTGCGCAGCCGAATAGACCACGCCGAGAGCGACCGGTTATTCTACAACGATATTTTGCAGGCGCAGGCCATTGTTCGGGAACAATGGCTGCCGCAAACAGTAGCAGCCACCGCACAGGAGCGGCAAATCCCGTTGGAAAGCCCTTGGGAAACGCTGTTCAGTTGCTAATCATCGCTTGCGGACATACCATGCCCAACCTATGAGCAGCGGGTGGATAACAAGCAGGCGCACCCAAGCTACCCACGGCGGCACGCAAAGCCCTCCTGCCACACAACTTCCGATTTGGATGAAATAGACATGCGAAGGAATAAACGCAACAAGCAATGCAACAATGCCCCACGCAGCCCATTGCCTGAGTGGGGCTATTAACAGCCCGACACCCAGCACCACTTCGGCAACCCCGGCCATCACGTTAATGCGGTCAGGAAAGGGCAGATAGTCGGGTATCAGCGGCAAATAAAACTCCGGCATAACAAAGTGATTCAGCCCTGCCAAAGCAAAAAAAGCCGCCAGCAGATTGCGAGCTATATACCTTTTACTGTCTGTCCATTCATTACGCATGGGTTAAATTTAATGGGAACAGCGCAAAACTCTCCGTTTTTTTGCGCTGTTTTTTTGTATCATACAATAAAATGATATCTTTGGCAGCCAACCAAAAATGAATTAGGAACGTGGAAGACTTCAAAGAAAACGGTGAAATCTATTCTCAACGCATCAGAGCAGGAAAGCGGACGTATTTTTTTGACATCAAATCTACACGCAGTAATGACTACTACATAACCATTACTGAGAGCAAAAAAAGAGCAACTCCCGACGGTTTCGTTTTCGACAAGCACAAAATTTTCCTCTACAAAGAAGATTTCTTCAAATTTGCCGAAGCGCTGAATCAGGCAATTGACCATATCAAAAACGACCTGATGCCCGAAGTGGATTTCAGTCAGTTTGAGCAATCGGAAGTAGAGGAATCCCTTGACGGTCTTTCCGAAGACGGTTTGAAGTGGGACTAAGCACATCCGCCAAGCTAAGATTATACAGGCAGCATTTTGTTATTGTGCTGTAACTGTATTTTTTTGCAGAAAAATTAAGAAGCGGTGTCCGATTCACTCATCATCATTCCAACCTACAACGAACTTGAAAATATAGAGCCCATTATTCGCGCGGTAATGGGCTTGTCTTTTTTACCCGACCTGCTGATTATAGACGACGGCTCGCCCGACGGAACAGCCGACAAAGTGAAAGAACTGCAAAAGGAGTTCCCCGGCAGGCTGCATTTGGAACAACGCAAAGGCAAGTTAGGATTAGGCACGGCTTATATCCATGGTTTCCGCTACGCATTGGCGCGGCACTATGAGTATATTTTTGAAATGGATGCCGACTTCTCTCACAATCCCGAAGATGTGCCGCGTCTTTACAGTGCCTGTGCCGATGAAGGTTATGATTTGGCTATCGGTTCGCGTTATATCAATGGCGTAACGGTTATCAACTGGCCTATCGGGCGCGTACTGATGTCCTATTTTGCAAGTACCTACGTGCGCATGATAACAGGTATGGAAATTATGGACACCACTGCCGGTTTTAAATGCTACCGCCGTGCCGTGCTGGCCAATATAGAATTAGATAAAATCAAGTTTGTAGGCTATGCTTTCCAGATTGAAATGAAGTTCAATGCTTGGAAACTCGGCTTCAAAATCAAAGAAGTACCCATCATCTTCAAAGACCGCGAAAAAGGCGTTTCCAAAATGTCCAGCAAAATCTTCAAAGAAGCCTTTCTGGGCGTATTGCAAATCAAAATCCGCAGTTGGTTCCGCACCTATCACCGGAAAGCATAGCTCGACTCTTATCCCACAATTTCCCCTTTCAGATACTCCGGCATCAGGTCGCGGTTGAGGAAGTTCGGGTAGATGCTGAAATACTTTTTGGCAATTTCCTGCATCATCATTTGCCGCAGTTCGTCAATGTTGATTTTTTGCGCTGCCGAAATGAATACGGCACGCGGCATTCGGTTCAAATAAGTAGCTTTGAGTTGTTCCAAAGTTGGTTTGCCGCCGTGCTCTTCGAAAGGTGCGCCGTCTTCCAATTCGGGGTTTTGGTAAGCATCAATTTTGTTAAGCACCAAAATCACGGTTTTGTCGCCTGCCCCTATTTCGGCAAGCGTCTTGTTCACGACCTCAATCTGTTCTTCAAACGACGGGTGCGAAATATCCACCACATGCAGCAAAATATCTGCCTCTACGATTTCTGAAAGCGTGGATTTGAAACTTTCTACCAAGTGCGTAGGCAATTTGCGGATAAAACCGACCGTATCGGTCAGCAGGAACGGGATTTGGTCTATCACCACTTTGCGCACCGTAGCGTCCACGGTTGCAAAGAGTTTGTTTTCGGCAAAAACATCGGCTTTGGTGAGCAGGTTCATCAGCGTGGATTTGCCTACGTTGGTGTAACCCACAAGTGCCACGCGCACCATCGTTTCCCGCGATTTGCGCTGGGTTTCGCCCTGTTTTTCAATGCGATTGAGCTTTTCGCGCAGCAAAGCGATTTTATCGCGTACAATCCGTCGGTCGGTTTCCAGCTCGCTCTCACCCGGGCCGCCACGCACACCCACACCGCCCTGTTGGCGCGAAAGGTGCGTCCACATGCGCGTCAGGCGGGGCAGCATGTACTGCATTTGCGCCAGCTCTACCTGTGTGCGTGCCTGTACGGTCTTTGCCCGCAACAGAAAGATTTCAATAATGAGCATTGTGCGGTCTAAAATCTTGCACTTCAACTCTTTTTCCAAGTTGCGCATTTGCGAACTGCTCAACTCGTCGTCAAAAATGACCATCGTAGGCTTTTCTGCCTGCACAAATGCCTGAATTTCTTCCAACTTGCCTTTGCCCACAAAGGTGCGCGGGTGCGGACGCTCTAACTTTTGGCGAAATTTTTTCAGCGTGCGGATGCCCGCAGTTTCAGCCAAAAATTCCAACTCGTTCAAATATTCGGTTGCCTGCTCTTCGGTCTGTTTTTGGGTAACAACAGCCACCAGCACAGCCGTAGGCTGCACGGGGGCGGTATCTATCATTTTTTGCTTGTTTTTTTGCATCACTTGCCTAACAAATTCTTTATCTCGTTTAGTTTCAACAGCGCCTCAACGGGCGAAATGGTGTTGATGTCCAGTTGTTGCAGCATTTCTTTCACTTTGGCATAGTTGGGGTCGGCAGGTTCAAACATGCTCATCTGATAGACTTGCGGCTTGGGCACGCGGCTCATTTTTGCCTGTATCTGCTTGCGGTGGTGTTCGCGGGAACTGTCCTTTTCCAAATGCTGCATGATTTCATGAGCGCGAATGACCACCGAATTGGGCATGCCCGCCAACTGCGCCACGTGAATGCCGAAACTGTGCTCGCTGCCGCCGGGCATCAGTTTGCGCAGGAACACGACCTTGCCGCCCGTTTCTTTAACGGCTACGTTGAAATTTCGGATGCGCTCGTGTTCGGCTGCCAGCGCGTTAAGCTCGTGGTAGTGCGTGGCAAAGAGCGTCTTGGGGCGAAATTTCGGGTGATTGTGCAAATGCTCTACAATTGCCCAAGCAATGGAAATGCCGTCGTAGGTGCTTGTGCCGCGCCCGATTTCGTCCATAATCAGCAGGCTGCGCTCGCTGAGGTTGTTCAAAATACTTGCCGTTTCGGTCATTTCCACCATGAAGGTGCTTTCGCCGCGGGAAAGGTTATCGCTTGCCCCTACGCGGGTAAAAACCTTGTCCACCAATCCGATTTTGGCTTCGGCGGCAGGCACAAAACAGCCCATTTGCGCCATCAGCACAATCAGTGCGGTTTGTCGCAACAGAGCGGATTTACCCGCCATGTTCGGACCCGTGATGATGAGAATTTGCTGACTTTCAGTATCCAGAAAAATATCGTTCGGTACGTATTGCTCGCCCGGGGGCAACTGCCGTTCAATAACGGGATGCCTGCCCGCGCGAATATCAATTGCCTGATGTTCGCCGATGACAGGGCGCACGTAGCCGTTGGCAACCGATACTTCGGCAAACGACAGCAAACAATCCAACATTGCCAATATTTTGGCGTTTTGTTGAATGGGAAGTACATAATCGGCAGCTGCATTGACCAATTGCTGAAAAATCTGCACTTCCAATGCCGCTATTTTTTCCTCTGCCGTCAGGATTTTTTCTTCGTAAACTTTCAGTTCTTCGGTGATGTAGCGCTCGGCGTTGGCAAGCGTCTGTTTGCGAATCCAATCGGCAGGGACTTTGTCTTTGTGCGCATTGCTGACCTCAATGTAGTAGCCGAAAACCTTGTTGTAGTTGATTTTCAGAGAGTTAATCCCCGTTCGCTGTATTTCGCGGTCTAAGATTTGTTTGAGGAAATCCTTGCCCGAAAAGGCAATAGCCCGCAACTCGTCCAATTCGGGATGTACGCCCGGGCGGATGAGATTGCCTTGATTAATCAGCGCGGGCGCGTCTTCGTTGAGTTCCGCCCCGATTTTATCCAACAAAAATTGACAAGGGTTGAGTTGGTCGGCTAATTGTTTCCACACAGGCAAGCGCGCGTTTGACAAAAGCAACTTAACGGGCTGCACCTGCAAGAGCGAACGGCGCAGTTGCTGCAACTCTCGCGGATTGATGCGCCCCGCAGCCACTTTGGAAACCATGCGTTCCAAGTCGCCAATGGCGGCAAAATGGCGGCTCAACTGTTCGCGAAAGTCCTCATTTTCACCCAAGTAGGCTACGGCAGCCAAACGCTCTTCTATTTTTGCCTTGTTGGTCAGCGGCAGGGCAACCCATTTTTTCAGCAAGCGCGCCCCCATCGGTGTGCGGGTGCGGTCTAATATCTGAATCAGCGGGATGCCGCCCTCGTGTTGCGGATAAAGCAGTTCCAAATTGCGCACCGTGAAGCGGTCTAACCACACGTAGCCCTCTTCCTCAATGCGGCTGACAGATGAAATATGACGAATTTCTTTGTGTTCGGTGGCTTCCAGATAGTACAGTGCCGCACCTGCCGCCACAATTCCCTCGGGCAGATTTTCTATGCCGAAACCTTTGAGCGAAGCGGTTTCAAAGTGCCTCGTCAGTTTTTCGTAGGCATAGTCATACTGAAAAACCCAGTCATCTACGGGATAACTGCTGATTTTATCGGCAGCTCCCGTAGATACAAAATGTTCTTCCCAAATTTTTTTACAAGACTTGCTGAAAATAACTTCGGCAGGTGCAAAGTTTTGCAGCAACTTTTGTATGTGCGGCAAATTGCCTTGTGTTGTGAGAAACTCGCCCGTGCTGATGTCCAGAAACGCAATGCCGATGGCGTTGTTGCCGCCTGCAAGGTGCAGGGCGCAAAGGTAGTTATTGCGGCGCGTGTCCAACACTTGGTCGTGATAGGCAACACCGGGCGTAATCAGTTCGGTAACGCCGCGCTTGACCAAACCTTTGGCAAATCGGGGGTCTTCCAACTGGTCGCAAATGGCGACGCGCTCGCCTGCCCGCACCAATTTGGGCAAATAGTTGTCTAAGGCATGGTGCGGAAAGCCCGCCAAAGCCACTTCCGCCGCCGCGCCGTTGGAACGCTTGGTAAGCACAATATCCAAAATGCGGCTTGCCCGCACCGCATCTTCGCCGAAAGTTTCGTAGAAATCACCCACGCGAAACAGCAGCAGCGCACCTGGATACTTTCCCTTAAAGGCATTGTACTGTTGCATCAAGGGGGTTTCTTTTTGGCTCATGGGCGAAATTTGTGGTGAGTTGATGAGTAAAAAGCTACTGCAAAATCCAATTTACACATTCGCCCGCAACTGGCGCAGCAAGGCGGCAATATCTTTCGGATAGGGGGCTTCTACGCGCAGCGGCTCGCCGTTCAGGGCGGTAAATTCCAGCCCGAAGGCATGAAGTGCCACGCGGTTAATCAGCGGTTGCTCTTCGGTGAACTTTTTCAGATTGAAATTGCGCTTCAACTCGGAAAGGTACAATTTATGACCGCCGTACAGTTCGTCGGAAACAATGGGGGCTTTGAGGCAAGCCAAGTGAATGCGGATTTGGTGCATCCGCCCTGTCAGCGGCAGGCACTCTACCAGCGTATGCTTTTTGAAAACCTCTTTGGTGTAGAAAATCGTTTCGGCTTCTTTGCCTTCCTGCTTGTCTATGCGCACGCCGCCGCCCGAAGTTTGAGCAATGGGCATGTACACATCCACGCCGTCAAACTGATGGATGCCTTCCACTACCGCGTGATAGACTTTTTTCACTGCGCGGTCTTCAAACTGAATGGCAAGGTTGCGGTAGGCTTCGGGATTTTTGGCAATTGCCAGAATGCCGCTCGTTTCCTTGTCTAAGCGGTGGCAAACCTGTGCATCGCCCCAATAGGCTTTTGCCATGCGGATGATGCTTGTGGTGTCAATGGTTCGCTCGTCTAAGGTTGAGACGTAGGGCGGTTTGTTAATCAGGATGTAATCACTGTCTTCATGCAGGATTAAATCTTCAAATCGGATTTTCATGCGGCAAAGTTACGCCACTTGCCTAAAACTTATACAAAAGCCCGCCACCGAACGAAATCCACTGCGGATTCGCCTGTAAATGAGGGCTTTGATAAACGGAAGTCAGGCTGCGGCGATAATTGGCATCTACGTGAATGCCTACATGCGGGGTGATGTTGTAGAAAAGTCCCACACCTGCCAATCCGCTGATATTGAAGGGTTTGTAATTGCCGAATGTGTATTCTACGCCTTCCACGCGGCGGCTGCTGATATTGTGGCTCAAAGTCAAATCGCCTGCAATCCCTGCTGAAATCTGATAGCCGAATTTGCCTTCGGAAACGTAGGCTAATTGCAGCGGCACGCTCAGCATCTGCATATTGACCTCTATGCTGTTGGCTTTGGCGGCACTGCCTTGCAGGAATGGCGGCAAAATCAGTTCGGCGGAACTGTTGATGCTGTATGAGTTGCGTACGAAAGCCAGCCCCGAACGAATCGCCCACTTGCGACCGATGAAATATCCGCCGTCTATGTGCAAACTCACCGACTTTTTGTTGAAAAGGCTGTCGGTCAGGTCGTTATGAATAACGGAAGCCTCTGCATATTGCCCCACGATGAAGGGCGTAGGCTGCATATTGCTGACCCGCGAAAAACCCGGGTTGAAACTGTTTCCGCTAACCACTAAACCCACCCATCCGCGACGGGATGCCGCAGTTTTTTCAGCCGGCACATCTTCTGCCAAAAGGGCTGCAACCGCTGCTTTTTCAGGTGTTTTTGCATGGAAAGAATAGCCGCTTACGGGCAGCATTTGCAACTCTGCCAAAGGCAAGAAAGCAATTGCAGAGGACTTTGCGCCCTGTGTATCGGCTAAGGGAATCGCTGTTGCTTGTCGGCGCGCTGCACCTGCAATGACGGCTATGCGCTTGTTGGCTTCGCCCGTAACTTTTACATTGGAATTAACAACGGGCGGCTGGACGGCAGCCCCATCAGGATTGGCAAGTGCCGTTTGCGGCGCATCTTTTGCCGCTGCATGGTCTTGCGGTTGAGGAACGGCAACACTTGGGGTTGTCGTAACGGAAGGTTGAGTAGTCGTATTTTCAATAGCAACAGTGGTTTTGGGGGTAAAGTACGATTGATAGACAAAATAAGAAGTTGAAAGCGCAAATAAAGCAATAGCCGCCGCGATGCCAATTTGCTTCAGCCTTGGCATGACAATCAGGCGCGGCTTTTTAGCCACTTCTTTCTCAATCCGTTCCCAAACCTTATCTGAGGGAATCAGTTCGGCGTTTTCAAACGCATCCCTGAAAATATCCTCAAATTCTTTCCCTGTGCTTTTCATAGACCTTTTCCTCGTCTTTTGCCAGCATTTTTTGTATCAATGCTTTAGCCCTTGCGTATTGCGACTTTGATGTTCCTTCAGAAATGCCCAACATTTCTGCAATTTCGTTATGCTTATAGCCCTCTATGGCATACAGGTTGAAAACCGCCTGATAGCCGGGCGATAATTGCTGAATGATTGCCAACAGTTCTTTAAAGTCGTAGGACTGGTCTGCAAAGACTTCGGATGCAGGCTCTTCCACCATGTCATCTACATCGTCCATGTGCATTTTGTCAAGGATGCGCCGATTCTGTTTGAGCGCCGTGTTGATAACGATGCGCTTAATCCAGTAATCAAGGGTAGAATCCTTTTTGAAGTTTTCTATAGCCCCAAAAACCTTGACAAAAGACTCTTGCAAAATGTCTTCGGCTTCAAAGGTGGTTTTGGAATAGCGCAGCGCGACTACATACATTTTTTTGTAAAAACGTTCGTATAGAAGCCGCTGTGCCGTACCATTGCCTTTGGCGCACATTTCAATCAGCTTTTCTTCCGTCCATTCTTTCGGCTGCATCATTGTGTAGTCGTCAGGTTAATGGTGAGAAGAATTGCTGCTCGTTCAAAAGACCCCGCAAGACGTAGATTCGTTGCATGGTACAACAAAGATTTTTTTGAGTGAACGTAGCGGTTTGCTGAATATTCGCGGTAAAAATTGCCGATTGTCGGCCTGCAAACGTTGTCGGAAAAACAATGACTGTTTCGGTGGCAAGGGGTGTTGAAGACTTTTCAGGGGTTTGGTTCAACCATAAGGATGTAATTTTTCAGTCCAAAGATACAAAAAAAGCTATAAAGACCTACCGATACCCAAAATAAATCTGTTGAGGTTCAAGTAGCGCCCTTCCAAGGGTCGGTTTGCCCAAAAGGGAACATCGCAGCGCAAAATAACGGGCTTCGTTGCGCGATACTCGCCGCCCAAATTGAGCGTAATGTATGCACCTAACCCTGCATCAGCCAGCCATTCGCCCCGATTGAGGCGACTATACAACAGCCCGCCATCGGCGAAAAGGTAACTGTTTACTTGGATGTAGTGTTTTAGTTTTTTTGAACGAACGGCAATTAGTTTACTGAAATCCCACTCTGCATTGGCGCTGATGCCGTGCCTGCCGATGAACGAACGCCGCAACGACCCGAAAGATTGCGGGGCAAAACCGCGAATGTTCATGCCGCCTGCCATGTGCAGCCTGTTCCACTCGCTGTCTTCGGTAATGAAAAACAAGGGCGAAAAAACAGCGGCTTCCGTGAAGCGGTTGCTCAACAGTTGTTCGGGGTTTGCGCCTGCCGCGTACAAATCGGACTCAAAATGCAGCAGCGAACCTTGCGTAAAGCGTGCATAGCCGCGCAGCCGCAAGTCCGATTTTTTGCCCGTAACGGTGTGTTTCCATTCGGCTTCCAAATAGCCGTAATTGTCGGGCGTTACCCAAAATGGGCTACGCAAGAGCAGTTTTGCCTGCCCGTTGCTTTTGCTTTTTTGATAAAAGCGCGTCAGGGAAGTATTCAGCGTGCTGTTGGCAACGCCCGTGCGCCAAAAAGCGGGATAAATTAAATAATTGCGGTCTGTTTCGGCAGGGCGATAGAGCAACAACTGGTTGATTTCCAGCAGGTAGTAGTTGGGGTTGTATTGGTCGCGGCGGCGGATGATGCGCGAAATTCCGATTTGATGTCGGTAAATGCCGGCGTTCCATTTGGCGTTCAGGTGTTGCTGCCAGCGGGGCATCAGGGGCAGATAGTAGCCGTTGATGCTCACCTGCGCCGACCAGGGGCGATGAAACGGGCGCTGCCCTTCGGGAATGTTGTTTTGCAGCAGCCCCGTATTCCACCAAAAGGCGACCAACCAGTTTTTTCTGCCGTCAAAATAATCGCCCGAAAGCCGTGCGCCTATCTGAAAGCCGTCGTAGTTGTTGTACCAAGGGTCGGGGCGCCAGAAATATTGCCAACCGCGCCAATAGGGCAGGTTTTTCACCTTGTGTTCCCATTGAAGGGGGGGCAGTTTGCGCTGCCAAATGTTGTTGCTGCGGTCAATATCGGCAAGGGTTTGCGAAGTGTCTATCTCGGCGCGAATCGGCGGTACTTCTAACCGAACGGTGGCGGTATAGCGACGGTTCAATACGCTGCCCCAGCCCGTCCATTTGGGCAAAACGGTTGCCTCGGTCGGTTTTTGAAACCAATCGTTGGGAATGTGAAAATTTTTTACTTCGCCGTTGCGCAGGGTGATGCTGATGTCCAAAGGCATTTGCATCTCGCCTTTTCGGGTGAGTTCCAAGCGGTATTCGCCCGATTTTTTGCCTTTGCGCAAGCCCGTAAGGGCGTAATCGGTAGTTTTGACGGTTTCCAACCATTGGTCAAAAAACCAGTTGAGGTTTTGCCCCGTGGTGGCAATGACGCTTTGGCGGAAATCTTCGGGATAGGGATGTTTGAACTTCCAACGCTGCACATAGTCGGCAATGGCGCGGTAGAAAAGTTCATCGCCCAGCACATAGCGCAACTGCATGAGCATCGTACCGCCTTTGGAATAGGCAAGCCCGTAGCCGCCCGTTTGCCCGATGCCGCCGTTGAAATCGTTGGAATGAGTGTTCAGCGGCTTGTCAAAACCCTGATGAACGGCATCCAAATACGGATACAGCAGCCGCGCATAGCCGAAGTTGTAGGGCTGCAAACGGCGCGTAACGGATTTGTTTTTCACACTCTGCGGCACTTCTTTGCTGCCGTAGAGTTGTTCCAACATCCAAACCGTCAGAAATTCGGCGAAACCTTCGTCCATATAGGCGCGGTAGGTTTCGTTGTTGGCAAGCATCCCGTAGAACCATTGGTGCGCCAACTCGTGCGCAATCAACCCGACATTGCCCGGATAAAAGCCGTTGACAATTGCCATCATGCCATACTCGGTGCCGTCTTGCGCATCGGCAACCACTAAGGAAGGGTATTCATACGCGCCGAAGCGTTCGCTGTACAGGCGCATCATCAGTGCTACAAGCCCGGGGATTTCCTGCCAGCGGGCGGCATGAGGTTCGCGTGCCAGCACCTGAATTTTCGTGCCGCGCAGTATCACCTCGCCGATGCGGTAGGTCGGGTCGGCAGTGAAGGCGAAATTATGCACGTTCCGCGCCGAAAAATGCCACGTTTTGGTTTTTCCGTTTTCTTCGGCAACAATAACGGAAGGCTTTTCATAAAGCGGCTTGTTCTTGAAATTGCTCAATTGCAGTCGCTTTTTGAGGGCAGGCGGCAGCACTTCGGCTTCGTTTATCAACAAACCCGTCGCCCCGACGATATACTGTTGCGGCAGGGTAATTTGCACGTCAAAATTGCCAAACTCGGCGTAGTATTCTTTGTCCAAATGTTGCGGCGTATGCCAGCCATAGCGGTCAAAAACGCACACAACGGGATACCAATGCACGGCGTTGTAGTGTTTCACGCCGTATTGGCGAAACATTTTTTGTCGGCGGCGCATCGTTCCCCCGTCGTCAAAGAAGGTGCGAAAGCGGATTTTTACCTGCAAAGAGTCGCCCGAAAGTAAAGGTCGGTTCAGGCGCACTTCCATAATGGTGTTGTCTATGACGTACTGCACAGAGTCGCCGTTGACGCGCAGCCCGTCTATGAGTGTGCCCAAACCTGCCGCCTCGTTCGTGCCGAAACGCACGGGCGCACGGTTGGCTTGGTAGAGGTGATGGTAGTAAGATTCGGGTTGGAAAGCATTCGCATAGAGGTGAAAATACAACCTGTCTAAGGTGTGCGGCGAACGATTGTAGTAAGTCAGCGTTGCCTCTGCCATGATGCAGCCGGCACGGTCGTCCAATTCGGCTGTTATTCGGTAGTCGGCTTGCTGCTGCCAGTATTCGGTCTGTCCGAAAGTTGAAGAAGCGATGAAGAAGAGCGTCAGCCACGCGCCCGTTAAAGAAATGATGCGATACATTGCCGCAAAGTTACAAGATGGCGGCGTAAGTAAGGAAAGTGGACTTCGGAAGTGCGGATTGGGGAAGGCGGATTTCGGATTTTTGGGGAATGAAGGATTTTATCCGTGAAATCCGCTAATATCCGTGAGCTGATGCAGTGCATTTAAATTTGTTCAACTGATTATCTGCGGGCTATCCATAGCAAAGGGTTCGCAGACCTTTTGCTATGGGTGGATTTGTAAAGCGATAATTGGGGATGAGATTTTTATTGCGGAAATGCAATCTGTTGGTTAATCAAACGGATTTATAACAGCAAGCCCTGCAATTTTGTTAAAATCCTTTACATTTCGCGTTGCCAGTGCCAGATTATGAGTCAATGCCGTAGCCGCAATAATTGCATCGGCAATTGTAATGCGATTCACTTGCCTAATATGAGCCGCTTGCCTGATAACGGTTGAATCAATTGGAAGATTATTGACCAGCGAAAAAAATTCTTCAAAAAAATCTTTATCCTCTTGGCTAAGTTTAGAAAAGCCAAGCACTTCTACGTATGAAAGCGCCGACACATAAAGTTCTTTGTCGGACAGCCATTCGGCTATCTTATCGTCGGTATCAGTAGCTGCATAGATGATAATATTGCTGTCTATCAATACCTTACTCATAGTTCACGGAAGGGCATGGGTCTGTCTTGCCGTTCTTCTGTTTGCCATTGAACAGCATCAGGAATTTGTTGCACCAAAACCTTGCGTTCGGCTATTTTTCGCAAAGCGGCAAGTGCTTTGGGGGTATCGGCTGCAACAGGTTTAGCCTCAAACTTTACCTGCAATCGCCGTAGTACCTGCTCTACGAATAACAACTCTTCGCGGTCTTTTACTTCAAGCGTAAACTGATACACAAACATGTTGCATCTTTGTTTTTACCAATTTACACCATTTTCCGAAAACCCGACCAAACGGCTTCCAGCATTTTTTCGGTGAGTTGTTCAATGTAGTAGGCACCTGCGGCGGGGTCTATGTTTTTGCCGAAATAGGCTTCTTCTGCCAAAATGTTGGAAACGTTGATGGCGATGCGCTGCCCGAAGCTGTCCACAGGCTCAATGCCTTTTTGGTGCGGGGTAACTTCCAGCGTGTTGCAGCCGCCAATGACCGCCGCCATTGCTTGTGTGGTGTTGGAAATCATGTTCCAATACGGGTCTTTTTGGTTGCGCTCGTTGATTTCAAAACCCGTGCAGGCGGCAATGTGCAACGCGGCAGGGCTGTAGTCGGGCACAAATTCGGCTGCCATTTCGGCAAAGAGCAGGCGAAAAGCCCGCATCCCCGCAATTTCGGCGAAGTAGCTGTTCGTAAGCGTATGGCTGACTGCCATGTGCGGCAACAAGGCGGCAGGCTGCGGGGCATGGTTCAACAGGCGATAGGCAGCGGCAAGAGCAGTTGCCCAGCGCGCACTAATGGTTTGCCCTGCGGTAGCTACAACGGCAATATGCAGCGAAGAGCCCCGCGCAACATCGGCAAGGGCAAGGTACAAATCATCCGAAGCGCCGATGATGTCCAATCTGCCCGTGAGGTTTTCGCGGGCGTAGCCTTTGCCCTCGGCATAGGCAATGTATCGCTGCAAAAAGTCCGCTGCCTCATTGGCGTTGAGCCGCCAACTGACCGCACAAAAAGGCAGCATGATTTCGGCTAACAGCGTTTCCAAGTTCACTTGTGCGGCTTTGCCCGCTATGTCAAACGCTATTTCGTTCACGTTGCGGTTCAGCATATCCAATGCCAAGGCATTGGCAGCCTTTTCGTCGGCTACCTCAACGAGCAGGCGGTTGCGCCAGTTTCTGCCGAAAGCATCGGTAGCGGCAACCATACTGTCGGTCAGGTAGGTTTCCCAAGCCGGTGCGGGCAAATCGGTAAAGAAAGATTCTATTTCAAAGCCGTCGGGCGTTTGCCAATTGAGTTTTTCGGCAAGGTCTGCACCTTTGAGTTCTTTCTTTGCCTGCGCTTCCCACGCGGAAAGGGGCTGCATCGGAAATTCGCTGAACAGGTTCATATATGATTGAGCGATTGAATTATTTGTTGATTGAGCAATTTAAAACAGAACGCGGACTTCGGGCGGATAACGCGGATTTTTGAATCCGAATTCCCGAATCCGAATTCCGAAATAATTACTTGTCCCCCAAAATATGCCATTTGGCAATGCCCATTTTGGCAAGCATGTAGCGGAAAGATACGCCCAGAACGCCTAACCCATACTCAATGCTGTTGCGCAAATTGATGGATGAGGCTTCGTCAAAATATTTGGTCGGGCAGGTAACTTCGGCTATCTCAAAGTTATGATAAAATATTTGTGCAATCATCTGATTGTCAAACACAAAATTATCCGAATTGCGCTCATAGGGCACGGTTTCCAACACCTTGCGCGAATAGGCACGATAGCCCGTGTGGTATTCCGACAACTTCTGATTCATCATCAGGTTCTGCGCCAGCGTCAGGAAGCGGTTAGAGATGTACTTGTACATCGGCATACCGCCTTTGAGCGCACCTTTGCCCAAAATCCGTGAGCCGAACACCACCGGATACAGCCCTTGCCCGATGATGGAAACCATCGCCGTAATCAGTTTGGGGGTGTATTGGTAGTCGGGGTGCAGCATCACCACAATGTCCGCACCTATTTCCAGTGCCTTGTTGTAGCAGGTTTTTTGGTTGCCGCCGTAGCCTTTGTTGCGCTCATGGCGAATAACGTGGCGGATACCCAACTTTTGGGCAAGTTCGGTGGTGTTGTCTTTGCTGGCATCGTCCACCAGCACCAATTCGTCCACAATATCAAAAGGAATTTCTTTGAGGGTGCGTTCTAATGTTTTTTCGGCATTATACGCCGGCATCACCACTACTACTTTCTGATTGAGATACATGTTTCAAAAGTTAAACCTGACCGACAAGCGACGCAAATAAGGGTTGCGTCTTGTCTTTGGCAGAAATAATTTGCAGTTCGGCAGGAATTTGCCAATCAATATTCAGTTGAGGGTCGTTATACAAAATGCCGCCTTCGTGCTGAGGGGCATAAAAATTGTCGCATTTGTAAAAAAATTCCGCCGTTTCGCTTAATACGGCAAAGCCGTGAGCAAAACCCCGCGGGATGAACAATTGCAGGCGGTTGGCTGCGGAAAGTTCAAGGGCGAAATGTTGCCCAAAAGTGGGCGATTCGGGGCGAATGTCTAAGGCTACGTCCAGCACCCGACCGCTCAGCACACGCACCAACTTTGCCTGTGCGTAGTCGCCGCGTTGGAAATGCAGCCCGCGAATTACGCCATAACCTGATTTAGACTGATTGTCCTGTACAAAGCGGACAGGATGCGCTAAGTGTTCTTCAAAAATCTGTTGATTAAAACTCTCAAAGAAATAGCCGCGTTCATCTTCAAATACACGCGGTTCAAAAATCCACAGACCGGGCAGCGGCGTTTCGCGAAAAGGCATTTTTTTGTTGATTTATGAAATGCTGCCGCAAAGGTAGGTAATTTTGAGCGCCCCTTGTATAGGTGGGTGTCTTAAACATGCAAACGTCTTTTCTTGTGCTTTCCAAAAAACAACTGCTGACTGCCGCGCTGATTGTCGGTTCTGCGCTTGCGTTAGTCAAATTTGTTGCCTATTACCTGACCTCATCCGATGCTATTTTTACTGATGCGCTGGAATCCATCGTCAATGTAGTGGCGGGGGCAGTAGCCTTATACAGCGTAACCATTTCCGCCAAACCCCGCGATAAGGGGCATCCTTACGGGCACGGCAAAATAGAGTTTCTCAGTTCGGGCTTTGAAGCAGTACTGATTATGCTGGCAGGCGCGGCAACCATCGGCAAAGCCATCTATGGGTTTTGGCAAACCGATACCATTGCTGCGTTGGATACAGGCATTGCCCTTACCGTTGTTACGGGCAGCATTAACTATGGCATGGGCTACTACCTGCGCAGGCAAGGGCGAAAAATGCACTCACCTTCGCTGCAAGCCGACGGCGAACACCTGATGAGCGACGGCTACACCAGTTTGGGGCTGATTATCGGCTTAGCACTGATTATCCTGACCGGTTGGGAATGGTTAGACGGCACTATGGCGATTATTTTCGGCGGACTGATTATTTGGAACGGCTGGCAAATATTCCGCCATGCTATTTCGGGGGTGATGGACGAAACCGACGAAGCACTGGCAACCGAAGTAATTGCCGTGCTGCAACAGGAACGTCGCCCCAATTGGATTGACGTACACAACCTGCGCATCATCAAATACGGCCCTCAACTGCACATAGACTGCCACCTGACGCTGCCATGGTACCTGAACGTAGAACAGGCGCATGACGAAGTAAAGGCAGTGGAAGACATTGTGAACGTAGCCATGGAAAACCGCGTGGAAATTTTCATTCACACCGACCCTTGCGTCAAAAGTTCTTGCGCGGTTTGCACCATTGCCGACTGTGCGGTCAGAAAAGCCGCATTTGTCAAAAAAATAGAATGGACAAAGGAAATCGTCATGCAAAACAGCAAGCATGAGGTGTGAACTTTGAGGGATATGCAAAGATTTGCAAAAGTTTTTTGACCTTTTGTTCGGATAGGATTCAAACCGAATTGCCGGAAAAATCCAAAACTGTCAGCTAAAAATCAGTTCTATTTTAACCTCATCAACCCTCATTGTGGAAATGAGTATTGCATTGGTTCATTTCTCTATCAAGTAAGTCTAATGAACTTGTCTTCAAGTTTTACATTGAAGTGAATTTCTGCCTTCAATGCTTTAAACACTTTGATAATGGTATCAATTGTTGCACTGTTAGCACTGCTTTCAAGTTTTGAAATCTGAGATTTTTGAACGCCAACAAGTCGGCCTAATTCCTCCTGTGTAAGGTTTCTTTCTTGTCTGACGGCCTTAATCATTTTTCCTAAAACATCCATGCGAAGTTCATACTCGTATTCATCACGCTCTTGTGTTCCAATTTTACCGATGTACTTATCCTTCATCTCGGCAAGTGTGTACGTTTTTAGCTCTTTGGGGGGCATACAATTACTTTTTTTGTTTGTTGCTGAAATACTTATCTCTCAGTCTTACAGCTCGGTCAATTTCGTTTAATGGTACCTTATCAACCTTTTTTATAAAACCATGAGTTGCTATCACCAAAGTTTCTTTACCGTCTGTTTTGTCCCAAAATGCCAGCAACCTGATTTGGCTGCCTGCGAACCTTGTCCGAAACTCCCAAATATCATTTTGCAGTTTCTTAAAAAGTTTGGGGTCATTGGTTTGTTCTGCAAGGTCAATATTGTAAAGGATTTTCCTGATTGCCTTGGGGTTTAGTTGTGAAATAAACTCATCGGCTTCTTCTAAAAATCTGGTCTCAAAGTACCTCATCTACTACTCTTGTGTAACGATACAAAAATGCAACAGGTTTCTAAATTTGGAAACATTTTTTGTATTTAACATGCCTGATTATGCTAAAAAAGCAGCAGCCCGTACTTATACGAACTACTGCTTTTTATGTAAGGCATTGATTAACAGCAACTAGTGCTCTTCTGCCGCTTCGCCTTTGTATTTTACGCCGCCGAAGAAGTAAAGCATCATAATCCGCGAATAGCGGAAATTGACGGGAATCATCAGCAGCACTGCCACCACTACCGAACCGATGAATACACTCAAACTGGCCTTCGGATACAAAATATTGATGGCGGTAAAAACCGTAATAATGGTAGCCACGCTAATGGCATAGCCCACATACATGGCACCGTAGAAAAAGCCCGGCTCTATTTCAAACTTAAAGCCGCAAACCGGACAGTTTTTATGCATCTCCGTAAACTTGGTCGGATTGAAGATGCTGTATTTGTACATGTTTCCTTTGCGACAGCTGGGGCATTTGCCCTGTGCCAATGCTTGCCAATAATTTAATGCCATAGCTGATTGAGATTATTTTGCAAAGTTCGCAAACTTATCAAAATTGCATGTAACAAAAGTAACATCGGGACTATTCTTTGTAAATCGCGATTTTCTTTTGCCCGTTGGTGTAGATGCAAGCGCGGTACATTCCTTCCGAATTGAACGGCATGGCGATATTGCCTTTGTTGTCTATGGCAATAATGCCGCCTTCACCACCCATTTTGACTAATTTTTTCATCACAACCTCATCGGCTGCTTTTTTAAGCGGCATTTTCTTGTAAGCCATCAGCGCGGAAATGTCATGTGCTACTACGGCGCGGATGAAGTATTCGCCGTGCCCCGTTGCCGAAACAGCGCAGGTTTCGTTATTGGCGTAGGTTCCCGCCCCAATGATGGGTGCATCGCCTACCCTGCCGTAGCGCTTGTTAGTCATGCCGCCGGTGGAAGTACCCGCGGCAAGGTTGCCGTATTGGTCTAAGGCCACGCAGCCGACCGTACCGAACTTGCGGTCTTTGATGAACGCATCTTCATCGGGCAACAGTTCGGGGCGGATGCGGCCTTCGCCGATGCTGTCGCGGGCTTTTACTTTCAGCCATTGCTGGTAGCGGCGCTCATCGCGGAAGTAGCTGTTGGGCACAATTTCCAGCCCCTGCTGTTCGGCAAAAGTTTCTGCCCCGCGTCCGGTCATCATCACATGTGGCGATTTCTGCATCACGGCAATAGCCGCCATAATCGGGTTTTTAATCGTTGTAACGCCTGCAATTGCACCTGCCGCTAATGTCTTACCATCCATTACGGAAGCATCCAATTCATTTTTTCCTTCGTTGGTGAACACTGCGCCCTTGCCTGCGTTGAACAGCGGCGAATCTTCCATGATGCGAATAGCGGTAGCAACAGCTTCCAGCGAAGTACCGCCTTTTTGCAAAATGGCATAGCCCGCTGAAACGGCTTCATCCAATTTGTCGGTGTATTGCTTTTCCAATTCGGGGGTCATGTTGGCTTTCAGAATAGTGCCCGCCCCGCCGTGAATGGCAATAGCAATGCGTTGTTGCGATTGCGCCATAAGGCCGGTTGCCATACAGCAACATGCCAGCATTATATAAACGATTTTCATATTACTTGTGGTTTGCACTAAAATTAGCACAAAAGTTTATTTTTGTATGCTACACACTTGCGAAGACCTATGCAATCTTTTTTACAAAAAAGCCGTCCGGTAAGCTATTCGCGCACAACCATCACCGAACTGATGATGCCGCACCATGCCAACTTTGAAGGGCGTGTACATGCCGGTGCCTTGTTGAGCCTGATGGACCAAGTAGCGTTTACGTGTGCCAGCCGCCATGCAGGGAACTACTGTGTAACGGCTTCGGTAGAGGAGGTTGAGTTTATGTTTCCCGTACAAGTAGGGCAGTTGGTCATTGTCAAGGCTTCCGTGAACTATGTAGGGCAAAGCTCCTTGATTGTAGGTGTGCGCGTGGACTCTCAGGATATCCGCAGCGGCGAAATGAGGCATACAAATACAAGCTATTTCCATATGGTGGCTAAAGATGAGCACGGCAAAGTAACTTCTGTACCGCCGCTGTTGCTGGAAGACCCCGAAGATGTGCGTCGTTTTTTTGAAGGCCTGATGCGCAAAGATGCCCGCACTGCCATGCGTACCAAAATCAAAAAAGAGATTGAAAGCTATAACTTTGACAGTGCATTAGACCGTCTGCGTCGCGAACGCTGTGAAATCGGTTTTGATATCAATGCCATAGAATAAATGCTAACTTTTTGCGGCTTGCCGCGTTTTATCAGGCATGGAGCGGTTTTCAAAAACCAAAGAAATTGTTTCCTTTCAACATAAACCCGAAATATGGCAGCATTTCGGCAGTGAAACCATCATAGGGGTGCTTTCTACCTGTGTAGCTGTTTATTCGGCAAGTGTTTATTCACGAGTAGGATTTTTCTTAGGAGCTACGGGGGCTTTCTTCTCTTTTCGCCACTTGTATTTGGATTGGCAAAAAAAATTCATCAATAGCCTGACCCTGACACCCCGCAAATTGATTTTTTCTTTGGGTACGGCAAAACAGCAGCGAACCGTAGCCCTCACTGAAATAGCTCAAATGGAAGTGCGTTATGTACATCCGCGCAAGGAAGCTATCATAGCCAATGCCGGGCATCATGAGTTTGAGCGCATATTGCAACTCATGGAAGGTGAGACAAAAATCAGTGCCGACTGCCTTTTACAACTGCATAACGGCGAAAAAATCACGCTGCGTGCTGCTTATTTCCCCGAAAAAAGTTTCTTTGACTTTATCAGCTATCTGAACAAATTTTTAACAAATCGCCTACAAAACAAAGGCGCATCGGGTTTGCAGGCAGATGCAGTATCGCCTGAAATTCAGGAAATTATGGATGAAAATCAGGCTTATTTGCAGGCTGATACGGAGTTGAAGGCGCAGTTGGAACAAACCCGTCGGGCAGCCTACGAGATGCTCTACGTGCCCCGCGACGAATTTGACCGCCTGCGCATGGTAGGCAAAACCGTTATTGCGCAGTTTACGGGGGCTGACAAAAAAAACGTCTATTTTTTCAAAGACGACTACAAAAAAGACCTTGACCCCGACGAGATAGAAGCAGGCGAAAACCTGATTCAGTCTGCCAACGAAAATCTGGCATTGGTCAATGCACGGATTGAGTCCTATCAAAAAGTAGCGCAAGAACTGCAACGATTGGCGGAAAAGGAACTCAAACGGCAGCAACTCAACCAACTTGCCGATAACCTCAAAGAGTTACAGGAACAAAATACTGCCCGCAGCATTGAACAGCAAAGCCTTTCGGAAATCTGTTTACCCGATGCCGACAAATCGCTGCTCAACGAGCTGGCACAAATCAATGAGCAAATCGCCGGCGCCGATACGCTGGAAAAAACGCTCTTTTTGAAAGAACACATTGCCCTTTTTAAGAAGTGAAGTACTACCTGATAGCGGGCGAAAAATCAGGCGACCTGCATGGCGGCAACCTGATTCGCGCCCTGAAAAAATACGACCCCGAAGCAACTTTTCGCGCATGGGGCGGCGATGAAATGCAACAAGCCGGTGCCGAATTGGTGCGCCACATCAAAGAAACCGCCTTTATGGGTATTGGCGAAGTGGCTGCCAACCTGCGAAAAATTACCCGCCTGATGGCTATTTGCCGCCAAGACATGCAACAACACCAACCCGAAGTAGTTATTCTGATTGACTATGCAGGCTTTAACCTGCGCATGGCTGCTTTTGCCAAAAAATTGGGCTGCAAGGTTTTCTACTACATTTCGCCCAAAGTTTGGGTGTGGAATAAAAAGCGCGTACAGCAAATCAAGGCAAATGTGGACAGAATGTTTGCCATTATGCCTTTTGAAAAGGCGTTTTACGCCAAAGAAGGCTACAACAAAGTAGATTATATCGGCAACCCGTTGTTTGATGCCGTGGTCAAGTTTCGCCCCGATGCAGCTTTTGAGGCGGTGATTCGCAAGGACAGCCGCCCGTTGGTAGCCCTTTTGCCTGGCAGCCGCGTGCAGGAAGTCAGGAAAATTCTGCCCGTGATGGTCAAAGTTGCCAAGCAGTTCCCCGATTATCAGTTCGCCGTAGCGGGAGTGCTGCACTTGCCCCCGCAATTGTATGCGCCCGCGTTGGAGGCAGGTATCCCCGTCTATCCCGAAAAGGCTTACGACCTGTTGCACCTTTCGCAAGCAGCACTGGTAGCTTCGGGCACTGCTACGCTGGAGACGGCACTTTTCCGCGTGCCGCAGGTGGTACTCTACCGCACGGGCTGGATTTCGGCACTGTTTTTCTGGTTTTTTATTCGCTTGCCTTTTGTTTCGTTGGTGAACCTGATAGCGGGCAAAGAAATTGTCAAAGAATTGCTGCAAACCGACTGCACCCCCCGCCGCGTAGCCGACGAACTGCAAAAAGTGCTGACTTACAAGCGATTATACACGCTGAAAGCCTACGATGAACTCATCGGGCAAATTGCCATGCCCAAAAGCGCATCGGAAGTGGCTGCCGAGTTGATGGTGCAGTATGCCAAAAGCTGATTTTTGCTTGGTTTGATGCCACATCAGCGTATTTTTAACGCCGCGTGCCGCGTGGTAGCTCATCAGCAGCACAAACAGCCCCGCGGCTAACTTTTTTGCCTTGATTGCCTGCAAAGCCCTGATTATCAGCAGCAGAAAAAACGGAAACAAGGGCAGAAAATAGCGGTCGTTTTCGGTGGGGATGTTCATGCGAAGTGCCCAAGTGCCCGCAAGATAGCATCCGAAGGTGAGCAATAGCACTGCGGCAATCGGTCGGGAAGCGGGAGGCTTGGTTGCAACAACCATTGCAGCAATAAACAAAGTCATAAAAACTGCTATGCGCACAAGCTCAGGCACTTGCAGCGGCAGCAGCCACGTACTCATGGCAGACAGGCTCAGCCGGAAACTTTCCGCAAAGTCAATCAGTGCGATATTTTGGCGGAAATCCTGCGCATCCGTAACCCATAGGAAATTGCGCAACTGCCAAGCGATGAATGAAACAGCAGCAAGCCCGCTTTCTAAGGCGATAGCCCCTATCACACGCCACCGTAAGCCCTTGATAAAAAATTGCGCAACAGCCCAAGCCATGATGAAGAAAATACCCGCATTGCGCTGTAAACACATCAAATTTGCCAAAATGATATACAAAATCAGTATAGAGGGCTTTTCTTTGCGCAGAAAGGCGGCAAAGGCAGCCGTCAGCAATGCCATAAAAACAATTTCCGACCACAGGTAAATGCTGCTTGCCAGCAAGGGCGCATAGAGCGCGTAGCTCAACAAAGCAGCATTCCGAATCAGTGGCGGAGTTTGTACCGGCAGCCAACGGGAGAAAAAATAAATGCTTGCCGGCAGCGCAACGCCGTGCAGCCATGCGGCAAAAGGCAGCACTTGCGGCGCACCCAAAGCCAGCAACCAAGGATAGAGCGGCGGCCAGTTGGCATATATATTCCCTTGATGATCAATGAGTTGTTTATGTTGCGCCCAATTTTCGGCAGCTGCGAGGTAGTAGTAGCTGTCTAAGGTTAGCCCCAAGTGCCCGCCCGATGCGACCCAATAGCAAGCCAAGCCCGAAATAAAGGCAAGCCATAAGCCCCAATCATTGCAGCAGGCTTTGTAAATTCGCCACATGCTGTCAGAAAATTATCACTTGTTTCTTGCCGCTGCCTACATGCGCGGATGGCTGCAAGATACGCAAACGGCGGTTGATGCGCCGATTCGCGGATTGGTACAAAAGCCTTTTGCCGAACTTTCCAAAGCAGAGCAGGAAACACTTTTGCAGGAAGGCATTCGGCGCGGGTTGCCGGAGTTGGCGCGTTTCCGAATAGTTGAACAGGCTGCCATTTTTCAAAAAATCCTGACCTTGCTCAACGGCATTCGCCCCGATAATATGCTGGAAGTAGGCTTTGATTACCTGCAATTTACGATTTGTTGGCTGCAACATTTCCGCTACCTTTCGGCAGCCATGACCGAAACCGACCCGCGCCATTTGGCAGTTGCCTATGCCCTGCAAAAAGGCGGCATGGGATTTCTGCAAATTCAGGAAACAGTTCCCGAAAATATTTTTGACACCCAACAACAGTTTGACGTATCGGTAGCGTTGGACTTGCACAGAAAAACAGAGGACATTGCCGCAGCATTCAATGCTATTTGCAAAGCAACCAAGCGGTTTGCCATTTTCACGTTTCCCCTCTATTCGCTTCGCAGGGAGCTGCCTTCAGAAGCAACCGTCCGCGAGTGGCTGGCAGCCGCCGACATGCCCTATGTAAAAATAGAGGAGGCAGATAATCGCTTATTGGTGGTGGCAAGGAAGTAACGATTTTCGGAAGGCAAGGTGCTGATTTCGGAATAGAGCACGGATAGCCAATTATGCAAAAGCACAAGAGATTTGCGAAAAATGCTTTGTTTAAATTGCTGAAATACAGGCATTTAAACCTGAAAGATATTCAAAATCTGTCAGGTCTATGTATAAAAAAGCCACCCCGATAAACGGGATGGCTCATGCTTTGGCAGCTAACAATCATTTTATTGCCCCACAAAGAATATGGCATTGCTGAACAGCAAGTAACCATTTTGCCAAGAGTGGCGATAAATCGGGCTGTCGGCGAGGTAAATCAGCGCACCGCCGCCAATGTTTTCTACACCAAATACAAGGCTGTTTTTCAGTTTTTCTTTGGCTTTGCTGCCTACAAATCCATCTACATAAGCGTCTGATTTTAGCACACCTACGTTCCAGCCTCCGTTGAGGTATTCATAGAAATTATTGATGTGTTTCAGGGTATGGTAGTTTTCCTGATAGCCAAAGGCCAGCGGATGAGTAACGTCCATATTGGCACGGAAAATACTTCCCTCTACGCCATTGGTAAGAGAGTTGCGCTCGCGCTCACCGTATTTTTTCAACATTTCTTCGGGCTTGGGTTTTTCGTCTTTGCCCTTGTCGTCTTTTTTGGTTTTCAGCAAGAAGCCCTCTTTATCGGCAAAAACATTCATGGCGTTTTCCATGGCAATCAGTCGGCCGCCGTTGCGCATCCATGACTTAACTGCATTGATATCCAAGCTGTTATAGCTGCCTGCGGGTAAAATCACCACGTCGTATTTGTTCCAATCAATGCGGTTAAGCATCGAGCTGTTGATAACCGTTACAGGATATTCCAGCAAATAGTCAAAGTAGTTCCATGCTTCACCGAAAGAGGTAGGATACACCCCATCACCCGATATGAGCGCAATTCGCGGCGCTTTCATCAGTTGGAAACTGCTTGAACCAAGGTCAATACCTGTGGAAGAAAGACCCGAGGCAGTTCCTTGAACGGCAACTTCTACTGCATTGGCCACATCCGTTACTACTTTGTCAAAATTCTGGATGTGGGTATTGTCTGCTCGGCTAATCATTAGCGCACCGCGGTCGTAAGATATGCCGTTCATGGAAAACGGTTGTTCGGCAAAGCGTACGTTTATACCTGCCTTCATCAGCGCTGCCAGCAGGCGTGCATGACCGAAGTTTTTCCATGCCGACAGGTAGGCATAAGCCCCTCCCTGTACAGGTGTATTTTTGGTAAATGCAGGTGCGGTATAAGCCGTCTGCGCAATACGCTCGGCGGAAGCATACGCCTGCAAGCCCATTGCATACGGCAACGACCAAGCGGTTGCATCGTAAGTAACCGAATCGGCAAGCACGGTGCGCGGGTTGAACAGTACTTTTACCAATACCGATTTGGGCTGCACTGTACTGATAACCAAATCGTTGCGACTCAGTGTTACCGTTTCTTCTTTGCCTGTCTGGAAATTGAATGCTTTTACGGGAGCGGCCGTACCGGCAAGGCCATAGCGAATTTGGTTGCGGTCTAAGTAATCGGTCAGCATTTTTACTTTGTAAGCATCATTGCCAGCGGGAATAATGAACGATTTGTAAGTGCCTCCCGGGTTGGTGCGTGCCTGTTCAAAATAGTTTTTGAACTCTTGCATCATGCGGCTTTTTTGCTGTGCCGCCGCTTCAATGGTGGCAATACCCGAAGTGTGCTGATGGTCAATGCGTTTGCGGAGGGTAAGCGTATCGCCGTTGTTCAGCAAAATGCCCAAACCTGCACGTCCGGAGCCGCCCTGCTCGTAGGTCATGCCGATAGCGCCGTTGTAGGTAGGCCATGTATCGCCATAGCTGGGGTAAAGCAAGTCAAAAGTTTCGCGGGTGAAATACAGCCACTTGTTTCGGTCAAAATAGCGGGCAGCGTTTTTGCCAACCACTACCTGAAACTCGCGCTGCCAGTTGGTAATTTCTTTGTGATAAGGCTCGGCAGCCGGTGCGAAATAATAAGGTTGTTCAGGCCCCATTTCGTGGAAATCGCCGTGTACTTGCGGCATCCATTGTTGATAGAAAGCCAGACGCTGGCGCGTTTCCTGCTGGCTTTGCCATGCCCAATCGCGGTTCAGGTCAAATATGTAATGGTTATATCTGCCGCCCGGCCATGGCTCGTAATGTTCGCGGGCATCAGGCTGTACGTTATGAGTTGCCCCCTTCATTTGTATATACCAGTTCACATAGCGCGAGTGGCCGTCGGGGTTAGCGCAGGGGTCTAAAATCACTACCGCATCGTTAAGCCATTCGCTGCGCTGTGTCAGCAGTTCGTGCAGCGTGAGCATAACGGCTTCTGTGGAAACTGCCTCATTGCCGTGCACATTGTAGCTCATCCACACAATAACGGGAGCGTTTATATTCCCCTGTCCTTCCAGCAAGCCGGTCAGTTGCAGGTTGTTGCGGCGAATTTCCTCTAAACGCGACATATTGGCTGCCGAGCTGACAATAGCGGCAATCAATGGGCGGCCTTCATAACTGGTGCCGTATTCCACCAACTTTACCTGATTGCTTGCCTGCGCTGCCACATGGCGGAAATAATCTACCACGCGATGGTGCGGAGTAAACTTGTCGCCTATGCGGTAGCCCAAAAAGGCATCCGGCGACTGCAACTGTGCCACGGCGGCGAAACTTACCACCACGCACAGCAACGTGATAAAAAAGTGTTTCATGAGTATTCGAATGGTTTGGGTACAATGCTAACCAATTTTTAAAAGATGATGAACCTTCGCAACAATGATTGTGCGGATTGTTGCAGAAAAATTATGAAACGAGGCGGGCAGATTATCTCCGTTCTACAATTTTCCACGATGTAAGCAGGTGAGCAGATTAACGCGTTCTTTTTTACTGCGGAGTGCGCAAAGGTTTTAACCACAGTGTAAACAAAGAAAAGATACTTAGCCTGCTTGCGTAAAACTTAGCAAACTTTATAAATAAAAAAGCCGCTCCACAAATTGGAACGGCTGATATTTTTGAGGGGAGAAAGATGGGATTCGAACCCACGACCTCCAGAGCCACAATCTGGCGCTCTAACCAACTGAGCTACGATCTCCGTTTAGGACTGCAAATTTAGCGCAATGCGTTTGTAAAATCAAATACTACGCGCAAACAAAATTCTTTTACCTGTTTTGCTGTCGTTAATAACGCCGTTGGCAAAAGCCAAATGCCCCGAAACGATGGTATGCGTAACGGTTGAGCCGAAAGTATGCCCTTCCAAAGGCGACCAGCCGCATTTGTAGAGAATATTTTCCTTGCTCACCGTGTAAGGGCGGTTCAAATCCACCAGCACCAAATCGGCCCAATAGCCTTCGCGAATGAAGCCGCGCTCTTCTATCTGAAAGCACACGGCGGGCGCATGACTCATTTTTTCTACCATGCGCTCCAAAGAAAGTTTGCCTTGTGCGACAAAATCAAGCATCATTTGCAGGCTGTGCTGCACTAACGGCAAGCCCGAAGGTGCTTTCCAATAGTTCTGCATTTTTTCCTCCCACGTGTGCGGCGCGTGGTCGGTTGCGATGATGTCTATGCGGTCGTCCAGCACGGCTTGCAGGATAACAGGCTTGTGGCGGGCATCTTTAATGGCAGGGTTGCACTTGATTTGCGCACCCAGCGTATCGTATTGCGAAGCATCAAACCACAAATGGTGTACGCAGGCTTCGGCAGTGATGCGCTTTTGCGCCAATGGCAGGCTGTTGTCAAACAGCTCCGTTTCTTCGGCGGTAGAAATGTGCAGGATGTGCAGGCGCGTATTGTGCTTTTTCGCCAACTCAATTGCCATAGAAGACGACTTGTAGCAGGCTTCCACATTGCGGATTTCGGGATGGCAGTGCATCGGCACATCGTCGCCGTACTTTTCGCGGTAGATGGCAGATTGTGCGCGAATGGTTGCCTCGTCTTCGCAGTGCGTGGCAATCAGCATGGGGCATTGGCTGAAAATGGTTTCCAGCGTTTGCGGATTATCTACCAGCATATTGCCCGTTGACGAACCCATGAAAATCTTCACGCCGCATACATCGCGCGGGTTGGTGCGCAGCACTTCCTCAATATTATCGTTGGAAGCGCCCATGAAAAACGAATAGTTGGCAGGCGAAGTACGGGCTGCAATGGCATATTTTTCTGCCAGCAGTTCCTGCGTGAGTGCATTGGGAACGGTGTTGGGCATTTCCATGAAGGTTGTGGTGCCACCCGCAACGGCAGCGCGGGATTCTGTACCGATGGTTGCCTTGTGTGTCAGCCCGGGTTCGCGAAAGTGCACTTGGTCGTCAATTACACCGGGAAGCAGGTGCTTGCCCGTTGCGTCAATGACATGCGCGGCTTTCAGGTATGCCAAATCGCCGCCGATGCGCTCAATGCGCCCGTTGTTAATGAAAATATCCATTTCGGCGGTTTTGCCTTCATTGACCACCTGCGCGTTCAGAATCAGGATAGATGACATGATTTTGGTTGTATGATGTGGGTTGCCGTGAAAATCAGATGCAAATGATTGGGTACCGTAGAGACAGGGCGCGCCCTGTCCCTGCAATTTCGTCAATCGCTGCTAATTTGCAGACAAAGTAACTACTTTTGCGTGAAACTGGTACTATGAGCGAACTCATCCGCACACTGATTGAAGGCTATCCTGCACAAGTTGTGCAGGCAATTGCATTGGGCAAATCGCAGCAACTCACTGCGCCCGCCAACGAAATCCGCCAAGTAGTCATCGCAGGGCTGGGCGGCTCGGGCATCGGCGGCAGCATCGTTAAAACGCTGACCGCGCAGATGCTGCCTGCACCGCTGGAAATTCTGAAAAGTTATGATTTGCCCGCTTGGGTAGGCAAACATACGCTGCTGTTGGCTTCGTCGCATTCGGGCAATACCGAAGAAACGCTGACGGTTGTACAACAGGCGGCGCAAAAAGGTACTAAAATAGTTGCCATCACTACGGGCGGACAATTGGCAGACTTGGCAAAATCCAACGGCTGGGACTTGGTGCTCATGCCCTTTGAAAAGCCTTGCCCGCGGCAGTTTTTGGCTTATTCGCTCATTCAGCAATTGTATGTGCTTATCAATCTGGGGCTGGTGCCTGCCTCGCTGGCTGCCGATATAGACGAAGGTGCGGCATTGGTACAGGCTTCGCAAAGTACCGTTCAGGAAAGTGCTCGCGAAATTGCTGCCAAATGTGTCAATCGCTTGCCGTTTATTTATGCCGACGAACGGCTCGGTGCGCTTGCGCTGCGTTTTCAGCAACAAATCAACGAGAACGCCAAGCAAATGGCGCATGTGAACGTTTTCCCCGAAATGAACCACAACGAATTGGTCGGCTGGCGACTGCCTGCCCTGCACTTGCAGCAATCGGTCGTAATTTTGTTGCGCTCTGCTCACAACCACCCGCGGGTGGATATTCGTTTGGCGGTTTGTGAGCCGATATTCCGCAAGCTCACTGCCGATGTGATGCATTTGCAACTGCAAGGCAATTCTTTGGCGGCGCAAACGCTGCACTTCATCCACCTGACCGATTGGGTGTCGTATTTCCTTGCCGAAATCAACGGCGTAGATGCCTACGAAATTGACGTTATTAATCACTTGAAAAACGAACTCGCCAAAGTAGCTTCATGACAGACCGCATCCGACAGGTGATTGAACAGGTAGAAAAAAATCCTGTCAATGCTTTTCCCTCGCCTTTGCTGACGGGTTATTCAGGCAAACGCATGATTGCCGCTTTGCAGGGTTTTACCGCGCTTCTGGAAGGCAAAGACGATGTTTGCTATTTGGAAATCGGTGTTTTTCAAGGGCTTACGCTGCTTTCGGTAGCCGGTGCAAATCCGAAAGTGCCTTGCTTCGGCATTGATAACTTTCAGGCGCACGACCCCGAAAAGAAAAACATGAACATTTTGCTGGAACGCCGCCAAAAGTTAGGACTGGACAATGCGCACCTGATTAACATGGATTATGAAGATGCGCTGGAAAACCTGCCGAAATATACGCAGGGGCGCAAAATCGGCGTGTTCTTCATTGACGGGCCGCACGACTACCGCAGCCAACTCATGTGCCTGCAATTAGCCATGCCCCACCTGACCGATGATGCCGTTATCATCGTAGATGACAGCAACTACCTGCACGTGCGGCAAGCCAACCGCGATTTTCTGGTAACGCACCCCGAATACAAGCTGATTTTTGAATCGTACACGCCCTGCCACCCAACCAACATGAAGGCGGCACAGGAAGCCGAAGCCCGCGAAGGCTGGTGGGACGGGGTGAACATCATCGTGCGCGACAAGGCAAACGCACTGCCTGCACAATACCCGCCAACCCGCCGCAACCGCGTGCTGTTTGAAAACGACCACCTGACCCATGCCTCGCGCATCGGTGAATTGGCGCCGCGTGCACTGACGGTGCTCAATCTGCTGTTCACGGGCAGATTCCTGCGCGCTGCCAAAAACTTGCAAGCAGCTTACAGAGAATATAAAAACCTGCGATTCAAAGGGCAGTTTGATGATGCCAATACGTTTACGCAGTAGCCATGCGATTCATCGGATTTTTACAATTGGGGATATAGCCTTACAATCACATCACTAATCCAACCAACCAATCTATCAGCGAAATGAGCGCCCAAAGCGCAACTATTACGCCTGCAAAAGCTATGGGATAGACCGCAGCGATAAATGCGCCTCTGTATTGCGCCTTGTTGAAGCGCGACCAAGTGGCAAACAATGACCAAATAATGAGTGAAGGGAAGCCGATTCCTGCAACAATGACAACAATGGTCTCTATCCAGTTGCCTTCCAGAAAATATGTTTTGAGGGGTTTAACCAAGGCTGCAAGCGTTCCGGCAATGATGACAAAGGGCAACAAAAGCCCCATCAGGATGTTGATAACAATCAGTGCCGGCTTGATTTCAGGATTGAAAAAAGGATGGTCGTAGCGGTTCATGGTGCTAAGAAAGCAAAAAAATACCAATTCCCCGCAGCGGGTTGGTAACGGCTTGAAGGGATAGAAAAAGCGCCGTTACCGAAGGGGATTAAAAATCATAAACTCTTGCTAATCAGTTGTTTATTTGTCAGTGCTTCCTGCAATTGATTCAGTTTGCGCTGTACTTTTTTGTTGGCGCGAATGTAGTTTCCTTTTACTTGCTCTTCGTACACCACTTCGTTCTGCGCGTTGTAGATGCGGATGATAGAAAGATTAGGGTTTTGCTCGTTGGTTTCTACAACCCATGCGCCTTTGGCTGATTTGCTTTGAGGTTCGTCGGTGGCCATAGCCGCGCTGCTGAACAATACCATTGCTCCGGCAGCAATCATCAATTTTGCTTTTTTCATCATGTGTAAGAACTTGTTTTAGTGATTTATTAACGCAAATTTAACACAAAATTAATATTGCGCAAATAGCAAATCAAAAAAAGTTTTAGTGAGCGTGCCTGTTTGGGTTGCTCAAACATTTTACCTGCGTTCAAAGTTTGTAGATATACCTTTGAAACACTATCTTTTCAGCGACTATCAACCGCACCGTTTTTTAACCGGCTTTTTCGCATTATCTATTAACCTGCACGGAACTTCATGCAGCACCATTTACGACTTATTTTTTTGATAAGTATTACTGCCTGTTTATGGGCTTGTACCAACAAAGAAGGCTCATCTGAAAATATCAAATCGGTACCGACTTATACTGTAGAGCAGTTTCTGAATACCCGCAAAATATTCGGCAGCGCGTTTTCGCCCAACGAATTGAAGGTGATGTATTCCAGCAACGAAACAGGTATTTTCAATGCTTTTGAAATAGACACGGAAGGTATCGGGCAACCTAAGCAGCTTACCTTTTCCAAAGAAAATGCCATTTATGCGATATCTTATTTCCCTGAGGATGAGCGCATTCTGTTCAAAAGTGACCGCGGAGGAAATGAGATTACCAACTTGTTTGTCAAAGAAAAAAACGGCACACTGCGCAACATTACGCCCGACTCTACCGCAAAATCGGAGTTTCTGGCATGGGCTGCCGACCGCAAAAGTTTCTTCTATATTTCTAACCGCCGCGACAAAAAGTTATTTGACCTGTACGAAATGGACATTAACGGATTCAACGCCCAAATGATTTATCAAAATGAGGGCGAAATGACTCCCGTATGCGTATCGGACGACAAACGCTATGTGGCGCTGCAAAAAACCATTTCGCGCCGCCGTACAGAAATGTATGTGTACGACACTCAACTGCGTAAAACACTGCCTGTCAATCCATTAGAAGGCGATGTGGTGCAAAATCCGCTTAATTTTAAGCCGCGGTCTTATTTGCTCAATTTTGTAACCGACAAAGACGCCGAGTTTTTATATGTGAAAAGCTATGACTTGGCCACAGGAAAAACGGAAGAAATTGCCCGTGCCGATTGGGACGTTTATAAGATGTATTACTCCCGCACCGGAAAGTACAGGGTGGAATATATCAATCGCGATGCCCGAGTAGAAATTAAGGTTTATGAAACAGCCACCAACCGCCCGGTAAACTTACCCACACTACCCGAAGGCGAGATATCGTCGGTGAATATTTCGGACAGCGAGCAACTGATGGCATTCTATGTGAACAGCTCTAAATCGCCGAACGATTTGTATGTCTATAACTTTTCTACGGGCAAATACAGAAAACTGACCAATGCGCTCAGCCGCGAAATTAACCCGAATGATTTGGTGGCAGGGCGGGTTATTCGTTACCGCTCTTACGACAGCATGGAAATTCCCTCCATTCTGTACACGCCTCACATAGCAACACAGACAACGGCCAAACTGCCTGCCGTGCTTTGGATTCACGGCGGCCCGGGCGGTCAATCACGCCTGAACTATACGCCGCTGATTCAATACATGGTAAACAGAGGCTACGTCGTGCTGGCAGTAAATCATCGCGGCAGTTTGGGATACGGTAAAACTTTTTTTGCCGCCGATGACCGCAAACACGGCGACGTGGATTTGAAAGACTGTATTGCAGCCAAAGGGTATTTGCACAGTCTGGGGTATGTGGACACCGCCCGTGTGGCTATTGCCGGCGGCAGCTACGGCGGCTATATGGCCTTGGCAGCCTTGGCATTCAGCCCCCAATCTTTTGCTTTGGGGGTAGATATTTTCGGCGTATCCAACTGGTTGCGCACGCTAAACAGCATTCCGCCTTGGTGGGAGTCCGCACGCAAAGAACTCTACAATGAAATTGGCGACCCCAAAGCCGATTCTGTCATGCTTTATAGCAAGTCGCCGCTGTTTCATGCAAAAAACATCAGCCGTCCGCTGCTGGTGATTCAGGGTGCTAACGACCCGCGCGTTCTGAAAATAGAATCTGACCAGATTGTAGAGGCGGTGCGAAAAAACAATGTACCGCTTGAATACGTCCTGCTGCCCGACGAGGGGCACGGCTTCAGCAAACGCGAAAATGAACAATTGGTCTATGAAAAAATTGTTCAGTTTATGGACAAGTACCTCAAAAATGAGCCACCTGTGCAATAGTTTTGCATCACTATAGGCTTAAACCTCCTCCGTTACTTTTGGATACATCAACCAATAGCATATTACTCAGCATAGAAACTTCGGGTGCAACCTGTTCGGTGGCACTACATGGCAACGGGCAACCGATTGCCTACGCAGAGTTGCATCAGGAAAAGTCTCACTCGGGCAGGCTGACCCTGATGATTGCTGAGTTGCTCCGACACTGCGACCTGACCATGCAATCGCTGACGGCAGTGGCTGTTTCGGAGGGGCCGGGGTCTTACACAGGCTTACGGATTGGTATTTCCACTGCCAAAGGTATTTGCTTTGCGTTGGGTATTCCCCTGCTGGCCGTTGATACTTTGCAGGCCATGAGCCATGGTATAGTATCGCAAAGTATTGTATCGGATAACATATTACTTTGCCCATGCATAGATGCCCGCCGCATGGAAATTTACCGTTCGGTTTGGGATGCCGAAGGTAACTGCCTGCTTGCCTCAGAACCCCATGTATTGCAGGCAGATTCGTTTGCAGCTTTTGGCAGCCGTCCCTTGTGGCTGTTTGGCAGCGGTGCAGAGAAAACTTTTGCAACAATTGAGCATCCTGATAAACACTTTTTGCCCAATATTCAGCCATCAGCGCGCTTTGTGGGAGAAGTTGCCCTGAAGATGCCTCGTGCCGTGGATATTGCCTATTTTGAACCGCAATACATCAAGCCTTTTTATACACCCCAGAAGCAAGTAAAATAATTTTTAAGGTATGGGCAGAGTAAAATAGAATCGGCTGCCCTCACCCAAACGGCTTTCTATTTGTAATTCGCTGCCCGCCCGCCGGATATAGTCGCGGCAAATGAGCAAGCCGATACCGCCTCCTTTATAAGAACCGTCGGAAAGTTGTCCTAATAATTCCTGAGACATGCCCCTACCGTTATCGCTTACTTCTACCAAGGCTCGGCCGTTTTGCGGTTGTACTCGCAGCATAACGCTGTTACCTTCGCTGCAATGAGCAACCGCATTTGTCAATAAATTGCGCAGAATCGTTTTGAGCATAAATTCATTGGCTACAACTTCGGAGGCATTGCACACAGTAATAAGGCTGATGCGCTTGGCATCTATGGAAGGTTGCAAAGACAATACTACTTCGCCGATTAGCTCCTTGATTGCAACCCGTACAGCAGTGTTTTCCTGCATCCTAATTTCGGCAGCAGACCATTGCAGCAAATCTTCCAGCAGTTCAATGCTTTGCTGCACAGCCTCCCCAACCTGTCTGCTCATCTCCGGATAATTGCCGGATGCTCGATAGCTGATATAATTGCGCAGCCCGTACAGTGCATTGCGCATGTCATGCGACATAACCGCTATCACACGCTTATTCAATTGGTTCATTTGCAGCAGCTTTCGTTCGGAATCTTCCAGCTGCGCATGTTGTTGTTCAATTTCTTCTTTTTGTTCAAGAATAATGGCAGTGTAGCGTTCGTTTTCTTTAACAAAGCGGATGGTAAAAAAAACAATAAAGGCAAAAACCAATGCGGTATCCATCAGCGGCGCGGTATGCCATATCCGCTCACGGATGGCCATCCATTCGGGCGGATATTGCGGAAATCGCTCCAACAACAAAATTCCCATGAAAAATAACGTGATAATAAACAATGTATAAAGCCAGCGAACGTTAGGTTTTTCGTAGAGGAAATATACCAGCAATAAAGCTACATACAGCAACAACAGCGCGTTAGATGATTTATGCAGAATAATTGAGGCTGTGAAGAATATAAGCGCAGAACTGATAATCAGCAGCGCACGTGCAACGGAGTGTTTACCGTAATAATTAAGAGCAATCACTACAAAGCCGGTAAGAAATACGATAAAGTGTACAATAATACCGTTAAGAGGTACTTTTTGATGAAAGTAAAGCACCAGTATGTAAATAAATGCTACCGCACTTAACACACCGGCAAATATATTGCTGAGGCGGATGCGCCACTGAAAAGATGGTGAAGTATGAACAGCCGATTGCATAATAATTGTCGAAAAATTAGCGATTTATAAATCCTTTTTAAAAAAAGTGGGTATTGCATGATAGTATGTACACGCTATTACTTTGTATATGAACGCCACGCAGGGTGATTTATTGAGTGTAATTTTTTATGAAGATACTGATAGCAGAAGACCTGGCATTAAATGCGGACACATTGGAGCTGGCTCTCCGACAGGCAATCCCTACTTGTGAAGAAATTCGGAAAGTAGGGAACGGGGAACAAGTGCTGCAAATGTGGGCAGAGTGGCAACCGAACCTGATAATCATTGATTTGGTATTGCCTGTGATAGACGGTGCAGAAGTCATCCGTCGGATACGAAACAAGGACAGTAAAGTATTGCTGCTTGCTACTTCCATGTACAAAGACCGACGCATGATTAAGCAAGCACTGGATGCGGGGGCAAACGGATTTTTCTTCAAAGGCTCTAACTTTGATAAACTGATTCATGCCGTGCAGTCGGTTTTGGCCGGTAAGCCATACATAGACGATAGCATCATTGAGTTGCTCTTAACCAGCCAGCGCAACGACAGCACTCAACTAACCCCGCAGGAACTACGCGTTTTGAATTTGCTCGCTGCAGGTAAGAGCTCTGAACAGATTGCAGACTTGTTAAATATTTCTGTCGCAACGGTCAAATTTCACCGAAGCAACTTATTAAGTAAATCAGGCAAGAAAAATGTAGCAGAATTAGTCCATTGGGCAACCACTCAGCAACTGATTTAGTAACGAATTTACCTATCCAAAAGGATAGTTTTTTGAAGCTATTCTTTCGGATATTGCGGCCTGCACTATTAGTAGGTAGCTTTGTTCAGAATTTTGGCGCTTCACGCGCTCGTGTTGAAGCAAGTAGGTAGTTATAATTATTGATAAAGGCAGATGTAGTTTGTTACATCTGCTTTTTTATTGCCGGTGCAAAAAACGGTGTTCCACAACTCATTGTTTAGACCACATGGCCAGCGCCAAGCGAATTTGGTGGTAGCCGTATTGCCCTTCCAAGTGTTCAAAGAGCGGTTTGAGCGCATCGCCACGCTTCATGCCCAATTGCTCGGCTGCCTGCATGATTACCCCGGCGTCTTTGGCACTGATATAGGGGCTCAAATCGTTGATTTTCCCGTCTTCGTAGAACTTGGCAATGTGCGAATAAACAGTAACGGCACTCAAACCGCGCAGTTCGGCGATTTTTTCTACGCTGTGCCCGCGTTGCAACAACTCCCACGTTTGCTCGTAGGTAGAAACCTGTGGAATTTTTACCTTTTTCGGGGCGGGGACATCGGCAATGGTCAGCCCTTTTTCGCGGATGAAGGCTGCTATTTCCGCCAGAAACTCATCGCCGTACTGCTCGCATTTT
This sequence comes from Rhodoflexus caldus, assembly GCF_021206925.1. Lineage (NCBI taxonomy): Bacteria > Pseudomonadati > Bacteroidota > Cytophagia > Cytophagales > Thermoflexibacteraceae > Rhodoflexus > Rhodoflexus caldus. The sequence continues at coordinate 458,061 of NZ_JAJPRF010000001.1, forward strand.
TTGCGGCTCACCCCTGAAATGTCTGCCAATGATTCTTCGCTTTGCGGCATTTGGCGTGCTATTTCGGTGAGTGTGGCATCGGTAAAAACCACATAAGCGGGCAAGTTCTGCTCATCGGCAATGGCTTTGCGCAACTTGCGCAGGCGTTCAAACAGCTCATCGGTAAGCGAATCTTGTTGCGGTATTGCTTTCTCGGTGGCCTGTGCCTGCTTTTGTAGCGGTGAAATGAAATTGACCAACTGCACTTTTCTTTCACCGCGCAGCACTTCCCAACTCTGTGGCGTAAGTTTGAGTGCATGGGCTTGGTCATAGGCTATCTCCATCAGCCCCAGATTGAGCATTTGCGTAAGATAGTCCAGCCATTCCTCGGCTCGGCGGTCTTTGCCTGCCCCAAAAGTTTTGATGAGGTGATATTCTTTTTCGGTAACGGCGCGGTTCATGGAGCCTCGCAGAATATCAATCAGCAGCCCCATTGCTACCTACTCTCGCGTGCGGGCAATGGCAGAAAGGGCTTTTTGCGCCAAAACAGTGCCGTCAAACTTGCTGCGCGGGTTGTGGCAAACGTCGCAATTACCGCAGTCTTTTTCGGGCACTTCGTTGAAGTAGCTGAGCAAAATGCGGCGGCGGCAAATATCGGCTTCAGCATATTGCTTCATGCGCAACAGCTTGGCGTTCAGCAACTCGCGGCGCTCTTCGGGCAGGTCGTCATTCATCTGCCGCTGCGTTTCGTAGTCGTTGAAGCTGTAAAACAGCACGGTATCGGACTTTTGCCCGTCGCGCCCTGCCCGCCCGATTTCCTGATAATAGCTTTCCACGTTTTTGGGCAGATTGTAATGAATCACCCAACGCACGTTGGATTTGTCTATGCCCATACCAAAAGCAATGGTGGCAACGATAATCTGCAATTCATCTTTGATGAACGCCTCCTGCGTTTGTCGGCGGTAGTCGGCATCCATGCCTGCGTGGTAGTGTGCCGCCTTGTAGCCTGCTTTGTTGAGTTGCTCGGCTACCGATTCGGTGCCTTTGCGGCTCAGACAGTAAATAATGCCTGCTTGCCCTGCCCGTCGTTTCAGGAAAGCACGGATTTGCTCCATCCGCTTCAGACCGGGCAATACGGTCAGGCTGAGGTTCGGGCGGTCAAACGAAGCAATAAAAACTTCTGCCTCGGGGATACCCAATTGCTGCAAAATATCGCGGCGCGTTACCTTGTCGGCCGTAGCGGTGAGTGCCAACATCGGCACGTGAGGAAACTGCTCGCGCAGGATGTGCAACTGTTTGTATTCGGGGCGGAAATCGTGCCCCCAAAACGACACGCAGTGCGATTCGTCAATGGCAAACAGGTTGATTTTCAGCCGACGCAAAAAGCCAAGAAAACCTCCCGCAACCAATTTTTCAGGCGATACGTAGAGCAATTTCAATTCGCCGTTTTCGCATTGCTGTTCTACCTGTCTAATTTCACCAGCCGAAAGCGAACTGTTGATATAGGCTGCCGGAACGCCGTTGGCGCGCAGGTTTTGTACTTGGTCTTGCATCAGGGCAATCAACGGCGAAACAACTACGCAAAGCCCTTCGCGCACCAAGGCGGGCACTTGGTAGCAAACCGATTTGCCGCCGCCCGTCGGCATCAGTATCAGCGCATCGCGCCCCGAAAGCACCGTATCTATCACCTCCGCCTGCATCGGGCGAAAGCTGTCATAACCGAAATAGCGTTTGAGGATTTCTTCTTTACTTACCACAGAGAATCGGATGTGTTGGCTAAAATAGTGGACGCATGAGATTTTTTACAGTTTCCATATCCGCTCAACAGGATACGCATGGAAAGCACTGTCTATTGAAAGCAATGGCATCCGCTCAATCATAGCGGTTGCTATCAGGATTCTGTCAAACGGGTCTTTATGATATTGTGGCAAGTTGTTAAGATACCATATATGCTCTAACCTGATGTCTATGATATGAATTTCAGCGGGTATGTACGTATGAAGTGGCTTGGCTAAAAATAGCTTGCCACTATTCACTTTGAGAGCCATTTCCCAGACAGAAGCAACGCTTAGATAAACAGTTGTTGCACTGTCTTGTATGAGCAACCGATTTTGTTCACCCAGCAGGTCATTTCCTTCCATGTACCAGATGAATGCGTGTGTATCTAACAATAACCTCATTCTGTATAAGGTATAAACTCATCCAGAGGTTCGTTGAAATCGTCGCTCATGCTAATAAGCCCCTTAGCCGCACCAAATTGGAAAGGCATAGGCTTTTCTTTTTCATTATCAATGCTTTGCATGGCCTCTGGGTTACTGCTTTCATTCGATGTAACTAATCGGACATGCTTCACAAAAGAAATTTTCTTAAAAAATTCTTCTGCAAATGATATTTCATCATCAGCAATTTCTATTTCCAAGGTGTATTTCATCCGGAAATGTTAAAATAAGACAACCAAATATAGCCTAAAATCCGCAGCAATCCAACCCATTACCGCTTGCCTTTGCGGCGTTGTAGTTCGCGCTGAACAAGCAAGAACTCACGGCTGCTTTGCCCTGCTACCGACGTATTCTCCTGTGCGCGGCGGAACAAATAAGGCATTACTGCCTCCACGGGGCCATAGGGCAGATATTTTGCCACATTGTAACCTGCTTTTGCCAGATTGAACGAAATATTATCACTCATGCCGTAAAGTTGGGCAAAATACACATCGGGGTCGTTGGGCTTGATGTTGTATTTTTCCATGAGCGCTGTCAGGAAGTAGCAACTGTCTTCATTGTGCGTACCTGCACATAACGCAATGCGTTGTTTGTTGTCAATGCAGAATTTGAGTGCTTCGTTAAAGTCGCGGTCGCAGGCCTCTTTGTTGGGCTGAATGGGGTCAGGATAGCCCATTTGTGCGGCTCTGGCACGCTCTTTTTCCATGTAAGCGCCGCGTACCAATTTGGCACCGAGATAAAACCCCTGCCGCACAGCCAGTGCACGCGCCTGCCGCAATTTCTCCATGCGGTCGGTGGTGTACATCTGATAGGTATTGTAAACAATTGCCTGCTTGCGATTGTATTTTTCCATCATTTCATAGGCCAGCGCATCAATAGCATCCTGAATCCACGTTTCCTCACCGTCAATGAAAATGCGCACGTTGTTTTCCGCTGCCGTGCGGCAAATTTCATCTATGCGCTCACGCACGCGCTCAAAGGTTTTCAGTTCGGAGGGCAGCAACGGCAAACCTTCGCCTTTCATGCTTGCCGAAACTTTTTCCAACAAACGAAAAGGAGCAAGCCCTGTTACCTTAAATACGCAAAAAGGAATTTCTGTGCGGTGTTGGGCGGCGTAGTGAATGGTGGCTATGGTTTCCTGACGTGTTTTGTCAAAACCTGCTTCTGTTTTTTCTCCCTCTACCGAGTAGTCCAAAATAGCACCTACGCCAAATTTTGCCATTTGGCGAATAACCGCCTCGCAATCGTTGATGCTCTCACCGCCGCAAAACTGCTTGAACAGTGTTGCTTTGAGCAAGCCTTTAATGGGCAAACCCACTTTCAGCCCCCATTGCACGAGGCCTGTACCCATATTAACCAACCAATTGTAGTTGATAGACTTGAACAACAAATAGCTCTGATACAACTGCGCATCGGTTTTCATGGCAAAAGCCACGGCTGTATCTTCAAAAGAAACGGCTGTACCGAACTTATTGGCGGAAAAAGTTTGCGTGTGCATGGCCTCCATTATGTGTTTGGGTGTGCAATATTAGAACCAAAACCGTAATTTTAAGTTTAGGCTTTATCTTTTTCCTTATGCAAATTTTTCTGCGCCGCTACGTGCTGGAACTGCGCAACCGATTTACCATCGCTCATGACTCGCGAACCCATCAAAACACCATGATTCTCGCACTTTCCGACGGTGAAACCGTGGGTTACGGCGAGGCAACCGAAAACCCCTACTACGGCGTTACTTTTGAAAAATTGGAGCAGGCGCTTGCCTCTTTGCAGCCGTTGTTGAGCAGCTATCGGTTTTCCACTCCTCAACAATTGTGGGCAGATACCAACCCCTATTTACAGGATTTGCCCTTTGCACAGTGTGCGCTGGACGAAGCCGCATGGGACTACTACGGGCGAAAAACAGGCAAACCCGTGTACGAAATCTTAGGGTTGAACCCTGCCCATGCGCCCGTTAGCAACTATACCATCGGCATTGATACGGTTGAAATAATGGTCGCCAAAATGCAGGCGCAACCTTGGCCGATTTACAAAATCAAATTGGGCACGGCGCATGACTTAGAAATTGTTCGCGAACTGCGCCGCCACACCGACGCGCGTTTTCGGGTAGATGCCAACTGCGGCTGGACTGCCGAACAAACCATTCGCTACTCGGAAGCATTAGAAAAATTGGGGGTTGAATTTATTGAACAACCGCTCAAAGCCGACGATTGGGAAGGCATGAAAGAAGTTTTTGCGCATAGCCGCCTGCCCGTCATTGCCGACGAAAGTTGCATCACAGCGTCCGACGTGGCACGTTGCAAAGGCTACTTTCACGGCATCAACATCAAACTGACCAAGTGCGGCGGCCCGACTGCCGCCCTGCGGATGATTGCACAGGCGCGGGAGTGGCATATGAAGGTGATGATGGGCTGCATGACCGAATCCAGCGTCGGTATTTCTGCCATTGCACACCTTGCCCCGCTGCTGGACTATGTGGATATGGACGGTGCGCTGCTCATCAAAAACGATTTGGCCGAAGGTGCACAAGCAACTCCGCACGGCGTTGTTTTTGCCAATCGCAACGGCACGGGCGTGCAGATGCACGACGGTTTTCCGAACACGGACTAACGCATTCCGTCAATTTTGCGTATATTTAACCAAGGATTTTAACTCGTTTCAATGATGGCAAACAGCGGCTTATTATACGATATGGCTTTTTTCTTCACCCAGCCGTGGGTGAGCGCATTCCTGATTCTGACGCTGATGGCAGGTATGATTCTGGAACTTAAAACGCCCGGCACTATCATCCCCTTACTTACCGGACTGTTAGCTGCGGCGGCCTATTTCGGCTCTTACTACCTGATGGGGCTGACCGAGTGGTGGGAAATCCTGATTTTTGCCGTTGGCTTCCTGTTGATGGTTGCCGAAATTTTTGTTGTCCCCGGCTTCGGCGTGGCAGGCATCAGCGGCGTTATTTTGCTGGTGAGCGGCCTTGTGCTGGCTGCATTGCCCAACGAGGGCATGGATTTTGAACAAGTACATACTGCCGATGCCGTTACATCGTTAACTATGGTACTGGCAGGCGTATTGGGCGGCATCATTGCCTTGCTTTATGCGGCCAAAAACATCATCAATTCTCGCTTTTTCCGAAAAGCAGCACTCAATCAGGCACTGGATGCCAAAGACGGGTACTCTATGGGAGTAGCACTGCAAAGTTTGGTAGGCAAACCCGCGCTGGTGCGCACTGTGCTGCGCCCTTCGGGAAAGGTAGAAATTGACGGGAAATTGTATGAAGCCACTTCGTTTGATTCTTTTGTGGAAGCAGGCAAATGGGTATATGTAACCGATGTGGAAGGCAGTATGCTGCGCGTGCGTGCGGATGAGTCAGCGGCAACAGGCTCTGCCATTATGAAAGCATAAATCTGAAATCAATCATTCATGAAATCAATTTTTTCTATTGCAATTGCTCTGGGGGTATGGGCTGTAACGCTGCAAGTAAACGCCCAAACCAAACATTTGGAGAAGTTAGAAATCGGCAACGCATTGTTTCGCGAAGGCAGCTATCAGGAAGCCATTGATGCTTACACGGAAGCAATTGAGTTAGACAGCACACTTACACAGGCCTACAACAACCGCGGCAATGCGTACTTTCGGCTCAATCAGTTCATCAATGCCTTATCAGACTATGACAAGGTCGTTTCCCGCAGCCCCAAAGATGCCGACGCGTATCTGAACAGGGGGAACGTGTATGCCATCATCGGCGATAACTGGCGCGCCGTCCGCGATTACAACACGGCTATTAACCTGAATAACAAAAACGAAGAAGCCTATTACAATCGGGGGTTGACCTATTTTTCGTTAAAAAACTATATCAAAGCCAAAGAGGACATGATGCAATGCGTCAAGCTCAACCCCAAAAATGCAGAAGCACAGAATTATTTGGGCATTTGTCTGTATTTTGAAGGAAAAGCCACCGAGGCGCTCACACACATAGGCAAGGCCATTGAAATTGCTCCTCAATACGCCGAGGCATATTATCATCGTGCCACCGTATATTTCGGGGAAGAGATGTACGGGCAAGCACTGCAAGATATAGAAAAGGCCATCAAACTGGCACCCGATATTGCCGAATACAAGGCATTAAAAGTTGAAATTGAAAAAGTTAAGTAAACCGAAAAAAACTTATGGCCGGTATCAGTAAACGTTGGTTTTTTGCATCGGTGTTTGTGGCTGCCATTATGGGCGGGGCGTTTTCGCTGGGCACTTATTTGTTGTTTTTTCAACAAAAACCATTGCCTCAGCCTGTTTTGGGAGGAACTAACAGTGCAGCAAAATTTACAAGTGCATTTGAGAAGCTGACGAAAAGTTTTACTGTACCCGAAGGTATGAACTTTCTGTTGGCAGCCGAGCGAAGCACGCCTTCGGTAGTCCATATTCGCACACAGTACAAAGGCAGCGCAGGCGCTATGATGGGTTTTTTTGACGATAGCGACGAAAGCAGTCGCCGCGGCATGTCCACAGGCTCGGGAGTCATTATTTCGGAGGATGGCTTTGTGCTTACCAATCACCATGTGATTGATGAAGCCGATGAAATCGTTGTTACATTAGACGATAAGCGGCAGTTTAATGCTACCGTTATTGGGCAAGACCCGACAACTGACCTTGCACTCATAAAAATTCAGGCAAATAATCTTGTGCCCATTGCCTACGGCAACTCCGATGAAGTAAAAGTCGGGGAGTGGGTGCTTGCCGTAGGCAATCCGTTTGACCTGACCTCTACCGTTACGGCGGGCATCATCAGCGGTAAAGCACGCAATATCAACCTGCTGTTCAGCAACGATGGGCTGGCAATAGAATCTTTTCTGCAAACCGATGCGGCCGTAAATCCGGGCAACAGCGGCGGGGCATTGGTCAATCTGAAAGGCGAATTGATAGGCATTAACACCGCCATTGCCACCCGCACGGGAGGTTATGCAGGATATTCGTTTGCCGTACCGGTGAATTTGGCAAAAAAAGTAGCGGAAGACTTATACCGCCACGGTCAGGTGCAGCGCGCCCTGCTCGGCGTAAGCATCAACGAAGTAACGGACGAAGTTGCCCGCAAGTACAATTTAACGGCCATCCGCGGCATATTTGTTACCGGCGTTAATCAGGGCAGCGGGGCTGCCGATGCGGGCATACAAGCCGGTGATGTCATTATTTCCATAGACGGAAAAGAGGTTAATACCGTATCGGGTTTACAGGAGATTGTAGCACGCCACCGCCCCGGAGACAAGGTAGATATCATCATAGAAAGGAAAGGCGAGGAGAAAAAACTTCGCGTTACGCTCAAAAACAAACGCAACAGCATAGGGCTGATAAGTGCTAATCTGCAAGTTCCGCAATGGAATGCAGAAATTGAAGAGCTTAGTTCGGATGAAAAAAAACAACTCAAACTGGAAAGCGGCTTAAAAATCACCCGTCTCGGTGATGGATTGCTGAAATCTAACCGCGTGCAAGAGGGGTTTGTAATTACGCATATTGACAAAAAAGCCGTGCGCTCCATTGCAGAGTTGCAGCGCCTGTTGGCACGCAAAAAGAATAAATTCCTGCTGGAAGGGATTAACAAACAAGGCGAACGCGCATTTTTTGGTATCGGGTTTTAAGGATGTCGGTTAAACTTATACAAAAATGCAAGTGATTTGCGAAAAATGCTTTGTGTAAGTTATTGAAAATCAAATATTTAAACCTGACAGGTCTTACATACCTGTCAGGTTTGTGTATAACAGGGAGGCAGGACGCACCTTGCCCCCATTGAGCAAACAAGCAAAATCAACCGATATTCGGATTTAACCCGTATTGCAATCGGCGCTTCGTAAAATCTGATTTTCTAAATTGTTACGGCTTCCACACAACGGGCAATCCGTCGGAAAATCTCTTCCATATCGTTGTCCAAACCCACCGAAATGCGCACCAGCCCGTCGGTAAGCCCCATTTGGATACGCTCCGCCTCAGGGATTTCCGAAGAGGTGCTGCTGCCCGGCGAGCTGAACAGTGTGCGGAAGAATCCTAAACTCACTGCCAGATAGCCTACTTTTTCCTCCTGCATGGCTTCCATCAGGTCATAAGCGGCCTGTTTGGTACCCATGTCAATAACGACCATACCGCCGTAGCCATAGCCCGGGTTGAGCAGAGTGCCAAACAAACGGTGCTGTGGATGAGTAGCAAGCCCCGGATAAATAGTGCGCACTCCCATATCAACAAACGACTGGGCAAGGTAGGCCGCATTGTGGCTGTGCTGCTTCATGCGGACGTGCAGGCTGCGCAGGTTTTTCAGCACACTCGCCGAACGCATACTATCCATTACAGGGCCGAGCAGCATGGTTGCGCCAAAATTTACATCGCTCAGGTTGTTGATAAATGCCTTTCTGCCGCAGATAACGCCTGCTACCGTATCGCTTGTGCCGTTGATGTACTTTGTCAAGCTGTGGATGACCACATCGGCTCCTAATTGGGCAGGAGAAACCAGCATGGGGGCAAATGTGTTGTCCACTACCAATTGCAGGCCGTTTTCGTGTGCCAATTGCGCCAGTGCGGGGATATTGGCCACTTCCAGCAGCGGATTGCTGACTGTTTCACAATAAATAATCTTTGTGCGCGGCGTAATGGCTGCGCGGATTTTATCGGGATTGGTAATATCCACAAAGTGCGTAGTGATACCAAAGCGCGGCAGGAAATTTTTGAGCAGCGCATAGGTGCCGCCATAGACCATGCGCCCGCAGATAATCTCATCGCCATTGCCGCAAAGTTGCATCAGCGTAGCACTGATAGCCGCCATACCCGAAGCAGTAACTTGTGCAGCTTCCGTACCTTCCATCGCCGCCAGCGCATCGGAAAGGTAGCGGTTCATCGGGTTCCAGTGGCGTGAGTAGAGATAGCAGCCCGCCATCTCTTTCTCAAACATTTCTTCCATTTTGTCGGCATTGAGGAACGTATAGGTAGCCGAGTCTTCAATGGAAGGATTCACACCTCCAAATTCGCCGAAATATTGGAGGTCTTGCAGGCGCATAGCAGGGTCTTGGCTTTGCATAATCGTGTGTTGTTTACCGGTGAAGGACTAATGACAAGTGTTTGACAAAGCAAATAAAAATTCCGATTGATTTTTCAGAGGCAGAAAAAAATGCTGTTAATTTGACCAAAGCAGAAAAACATACTACAAATGGAGGATTTAGACGCAATAGACCTAAAAATTTTACGGATGCTGCAAGCCGATGCCCGCATGACGCACAAACAACTTGCCGCAGCCTTAGACCTGACCATTACGCCGGTGTTTGAGCGGGTGAAAAAATTGGAACGGCGCGGCTTCATTCGCGGCTACGTAGCCCTGTTAGAGCCGCAAAAAGTAGGTAAAGGCTTAATTGTATTTCTGACCGTTCGCCTTTCGCAACACAAAAGCGAGGTTTTGCAAGGGTTGCGGGAAGAGGTCATGCGTTTGCCCGAAGTAATGGAGTGCTACCACATAGCAGGCGAGGAAGATTACCTGCTCAAAGTAATGGTGCGCGATATTGCCGCCTACGAGCAGTTTCTGACCAATAAACTAACCAAAATTGCCCACATCAGCCACGTAAAAAGCAATTTTGTGATGTCTGTTATCAAGCAAACAACAGCTTTTGAGCTCCAATGACCAATTTGTGCAACTATCGCATTTTTTGTACTTTGAGTAACGGTTGAGGCAGCAATTTTTCTTGTGTTACTCTTTTTTTAATCCGATGAGAAATTTGGCCATTTGGGCGGCAGCACATCCTGTCGATGCCCGCTTTTTAATTGCAATGGGGCATATTTTTTTGGTATTCAATGCTTTGTGGCTTGGCTTCTTGCTATATGCCGCCAACATCCGCATACCGCAACAACTGACTTTGTTGCTTTTGCTGCTGTTTGCGGCTGTGTACTTGTTGTACCCTGCCAAACAAGCAAAATACTACACCTTCGGGCGACGCAAAGCGGCCGATTTCATTCTCATTGCAGCCTATACCTTTGCCATTGCGGGATATTATAACGCCGATTGGCTGGCCGAAGAAAAAGCCCGATACTTGGCAGAACGGCAAAGCGTTACCTTTATGCAAACAGCCACTCGCGCCCGCGAGCAACCAAGAGAGAATCTTTCGGCTTTCGGACAGGTGAAACAGTTGCGCAAGGAACTGCGTGCCGCACTCCGCCAATTAAAAGAAGACAAACCATTATCGGGCGGCATGAAAGCCTTGCTGATTGCTCTTTCCATATTAGGATTGCTCGGAGTGGCATTATTAGTTGCCGGTATAGCCTGCAATATTGCCTGCTCCGGCAGTGAAGGGCTGGCATGGGTAGTGCTGATTTTAGGCTGGTCGGGTATTATCTTTTTGGCGGTGCTATTAATAAGGGGCATCATACGCCGCCCAACCAAGCGGAAAGTACCGCAAACCGTTGAGCAAACGCAATAAAAAGGGCTTACGCAGCAGGTTGTGTAGGTATTAAGCCAACAGCAGCAGCCCTGCATAGCAAGTACCAAACCCCACCACAGAGCCGACCAGCAATTCACCGGGCGTGTGTGCTTTCAGCGCAAGTCTGGCCGAAAGAATAACGCCCCAAACCAGTACGGCAGCCATCAGCGGATAGAGAAAATCCGAGTCGGGGAAGGTTTGCTGCAAACTTATCAGCGCACCCGCTACTCCACTGATGCCTGTTGCATGAGCACTGATTTTATAAAAAAACGTAGTCAGCAATACTATAAAAACCGCTATGCAAATAGCAACCATCATTGCCGGCAGCAATATAACCTGCGGCAATTTGGTGAAAAAGTAAAATGCCGCTCCGCCATAAGACACGAGGCTAATCAGAAAAGGCAAAAAACGGTCTTTTCTTTCGGGTAGTGTCAGGTCTTTAATGATGCCGATTTGGTGCAAAAACACCAGTGCCATTGCCGGCATAAGAAAAGTCGTAATAAATACCAACCCCAACAGCATCAGCCTGAGCGAATCGGTGTATTGTAATAACTCGGCAGGGCCATTAAAAAGTACCAATGCGGAAAGATAAGTACCCATTAGCGAAGGGTGCATCACTACCGAAACAAATTGCGCAAGCGGTTTGCTCATAGCTCTTTGCGCAGGCGCGCCACAGGAATATTCATCTGTTCTCTGTATTTGGCAACGGTACGTCGCGCAATGTTGTAGCCCCTTTCGTTCAACATTTTTTCTAATTTATCGTCCGAATAAGGTTTACGCTTGTTTTCGTTGTCTATAATTTCTTTAAGGATAAACTTCACCTCTTTGCTGCTGACATCTTCCCCAGAGTCGGTGCTGATGCTTTCCGAGAAAAAGTGTTTGAGCGGGAAAACGCCAAACTCTGTTTGTACCGATTTGCTGTTGGCCACGCGCGAAACCGTAGAAATATCCATCCCGATTTTTTGTGCAATATCTTTGAGAATCATGGGTTTCAACTTGCTTTCATCGCCTTCTCTGAAATACTCCTGCTGATACTCCACAATGGCGTTCATGGTTTTCAACAGCGTCTGCTGACGTTGTTTAATGGCATCAATAAACCATTTGGCAGCATCCAGTTTTTGTTTAAGAAACATCACGGCCTGCTTGAGTGTTTTATCTTTTTTGCTGCCTTTTTCGTAAGAATCAAGCATCTCCATATAGGAGCGGCTGATGCGCAAGTCGGGTGCGTTGCGGGCATTCAGGGTCAGGTGAAAGCGCCCCGCATCATCGGTACGCAAAATAAAATCGGGAGTAATGTAATGGTTGCGCGAAAAGTCGCTGGTGCTTTCCCCGGGTTTGGGGTTCAGGTGCACAATCACATCCACCGCTTCTTTGAGTTGATCTTCGGTGATATCTAATCGCTTTTCAATTTTGTGGTAATGCTTCTTGATAAATTCATCGAAGCACAGCGAGATAATGCGCAGCGCATTGCGAACGTTGGGGTCGCGTTGGTCTTTGCGCTTCAACTGCAATTCCAAACATTCCTGCAAATTGCGGGCAGCAATACCCGGCGGCTCAAAGGTCTGAATTTGGTGCAGGATTCTCTCCACCTCTGCCTCGTCGGTCTCAATGTTTTGTGTAAACACAAGGTCATTGACAATGCCCTGCAACTCGCGGCGGATGTATCCTTCACTGTCTATGTTGCCTATCAGTTGTACCCCGATGGCATATTCGCGCTCGTCTAAGTCTAAATATCCGAGTTGAGACATCAGCGAGTCGGTCAATGAATCGCTGGTAGAAAGAGGCATTTCGCGGTCTTCCTCGCTGCCCGGCCCGTCGCCTTGCATTTTGTAGCCTGCATCGTCATTGTCGGGCATGTAGTCCGACATGCTGAAATCCATGCTGTCCAAACTCTCGTTTTCTTCGTGTCCATATTCTTCGTCTATGCCTTCGCCCAAATCATCCACTTCGTCGTAGTCATCGTCAGCCCCGCTTTCCTCTTTTTCTTTGGCATAATCATCCTCGTCGCTGCGCCCCTCTTCTAATGCAGGGTTTTCTGCCAATTCTTCCTCAATACGCGACTGCAACTCGGCAGTAGGCACCTGCAAAAGTTTGATAAACTGAATCTGCTGGGGCGACAGTTTCTGCGTAAGCGACTGAATCTGTGTTATCTTCTGCATAATCGTCGAGTTGAAAAGAAGACAATAATATGGAACGCTTTTTGCTAAGTTACGCGTTTTCCATAAAAAGAGTTTAACTTACCTATAATATTTTTCATTGCAACGCATGGCTCTCCTTATGAAACTCCGTATCGTTTTGGCACTTTTCGCGGGATTTTTTTGGGGCATAGCCACTGCACAGCCCCCTGTCAGCTATTTCTCCATCAGCCGCGACTCGGCAGCACAGCAGAAGGCTTTTTACCTGAACAACGCCGATGAGATAGAAGAACATGCCAACCGATTGTTCAATCAGGGCAATTTTGCCGCCGCATTAGTTTACTATGACCGATTGGTCGGTGTGCAACCTCAACAGTGGCGTTTCTACTTTGGGCGCGCGCGCTGCTTAGAAGAGATGCAAGCCACCGAAGAAGCCTTGGAAAACTACGACTACGCACTCGCCCTGAATCCTGATTTTGCCGATGCGCTGTTCAATCGCGCCAATCTTCGCTTCCAAAAGGGGCTGTACGGATTCACTATTGCCGATATGGATAAGCTGCTGGAACTGCCCGATGAAAAAATGCCTTCCACCAACGCCATTTACTTTGTGCAAAGCCATGCCGGAACAGTGGGCGCTTTCAGTATGAAAACCCGCAAGATGCCTGCCTATAGGTTGCGGGCAAAGGCCAAAGAAAAAACGGGGAATATTGCCGGCGCAATTGAGGACTACACCGCTGCCATTGGCGACGGACAAACGGCAGATGCAGACCTTTACTATGCGCGAGGAAGCCTGTACAAGCAGTCAGGACGGGCAAAAGAAGCTCAGGAGGACTTTCAGCGTGCCTTGGTGAAAGACCCGCAACACCATCAGGCAATGCTCGCCTTGGGCATCAGTGCGGGAAAAGCAAAGAAAAACCGCTTGGAGGCCATCTTAGCCGAACAGCCCGAAAATGCCATTGCGCTTGCTCAAAGGGGGGCTGTTTTGCTGGAAGAAAAAAAGTATACGGCAGCACTCACCGATTTTGACAGTGCGGAGTACTACGGCTATCGGGAAGCCGCACTCTACATCAATCGCGGTATAGCCAAAGAAAAACTCAATCGGATAGAAGCTGCACTGGCCGATTTTTCGCAGGCCATCGGCATTTCCCCTGTTGCCAAAGCCTATAACCTCCGCGCCAACTGCTATTTTAAACAAGGCAACTACGAAAAGGCAATTGCCGACTATACGCAGTCGCTGGCACTGGATGCTGCACAGGCAGATGTTTACTATAACCGCGGCATTGCCTGCCACAATGCCCGCCGAAAAAGTGAAGCCTGCGCCAACCTGAAAACAGCCGTTTCGTTAGGCCATCAGGCAGCGCAGGCTGCATATGATAAACTTTGCAAGTAATTGAGGCTTACTCGGCTGCCGGCTCGGCATCGTTGCCCACAGCGTTTTTGCCGCCAAAGTTGAACAAGAGCGAAAAGCGGAGCGAATCGGCAAGCGGCATGTTTTGGCGCATCGGAATCAGGTAGGCAAAGTTGATATTCAAGGTGTTGAATTTCAGACCTGCGCCTACGGTTGCAAACTTGCGCCCGCCTTTGGTGTCCGACTCGTGGAAATAGCCGCCACGCAGTGCAAAAATGTCGTTGTACCAATACTCTGTTCCAAAAGCAAGCATAATTTCCTGTATTTCTTCGCTGAAAGGCGCATCGGTAAATGAGCCAAAAATACCCGACACAAGCGAACGGTTCGGGATAGTCAGCCTGCCGTTTTGCACCACCGGCGAAGGCACCATCAGCTTGTTGATGTCAAAGGCCAGCGTCAATTTGTTGTATTCGTCAAACTCGCCTGTTACGGCAGTTCCCAAACGCAGGTTGGTAGGAATAAAATCGCGGCTTTCGGGGTCGTTGTAGGTCAGTTTCAGACCTACGTTGGAAATATTACCGCCAAATGCCACCGTTGCCGGAATGTTGCCTAATGTTGTTTGAGATTGGTAATAAACACCCAAATCAACGGCAACAGTATTGCCGGGTTGTGCATTTACATTGGTTCCCGCATTGCTGATATTGCCCGCCAAGTTGGAGTGAATGAAACGAAAGGCAGGTGCAATACTCAAATTGCTGGAAAGTTTACGGGCATACGTAATATCAACTGCTATTTCACGGGGGTTAAACTCCTGCAAAGGATTGCCCACCAAGTCGGTAAATTGCATACTTCCCAAATTCATGTAGCGGATAGAGCCGCCAATGGTTTCCAGTTTGCTTAACCGTTTGTAGCCCGACAGATAGCTCAACCACATATCGTTTACCAAGCGCATCAACCATGGGTTGTAGGACAAGCTAAATCCGCTGGCTTGCTCAATAAATGCCAACTTTGCCGGATTCCAATGGATAGCGTTTGCATCAGGGGAAATTGCAGCACCTACATCGCCCATTGCTCCCGAACGGGAATCGGGTGCAATTGTCAGAAACGGCACGGCAACGGGAATCACGCGGCGGTTTTGGTCTTGCCCCAATACGCTCCCTGAGTTTTGTGCTGACAACCAAAAGGGTAGAAAACCAAAACAGAGTACTGCAAGTGCTCTTTTGTTGAAAAACATAAAGTTTGAAATTAAGAGAAATGTAACTTTACCAGAATAAAATGTGGGTAAAGAATAGCGGCATAGGCAAAAGGCTTGCGGATGAATTTTAATAAAAGTTAAAATATCAGCAATATTAATTTCTGGAAGCCAAAAAAGCAAAACGGCTTACCTCATTACGGCAAGTCTGCCGGTAAATGCGGTTTGCTCTTTTTCGGCGGTTAATGTCTCTACCGTAATCCGATACATGTAGATGCCTTTGGCAAGCGTGCGCACCGTTGCGTCAAACCCTTCCCAAATCAGTTCTACCTGCTCATTTCTTACATTGTACAGGTCTGTTTGTTGTTGCATGATTTGCCTGCCTGTCAATTCATAAACGGCAACCGTTACCTTAAAATCCGCCCCGATGCGGTTGTGCGTAAATTGCCAACGCACTTGGTCAGTTGCTGCCGTTACGGGGTTCGGATATACTTTGGTATTGTCCAAACGCAGCGGGTCTTCCTCCACCACAAAGCGAATTTCAGCTTCGGCGGGGTTATTGTGCACGTCCCAAGCCTTTACCCGCAGGGTGTGTTCTCCCTTGGCGAGGTCGTGCAGCGGAAACCGCAGGCTGCCGCGCCGCGAATCGTCCAAGGCAGCGCGATAAAATCTGTTCAACAGGAAAACTTGCTGCCCGTCCAGCGTAGCGGTAATGTCTTGACCAATACCCATACTGCTGATATTGATACCTGTATCATCCTGCAAAAAAGCCAGTAACTCTGTATCAGACCGCGTGCGCCCACCGTTTTGAAACTGCTCGTTGTCCATAAACAACCTGATTTGCGGCGGTGTATTATCCGATACAACCGTTGTTGCAGTGCCTCCCACGGTGATATTCCATGCACCGACAGCGTCGGTATTGCGGGCGGCATCCATCGCATAGGCACTAATGCGCCCCTGCCCGAAGGCATAGTTGATGTTTTTAGGCATGGTGAACTGCACGGCAAACCGCCCCTGACGCACGCTCACTTCTCCGCGGAACAGTGCAGCGGGTCTGTCGCGATAAACGGCAGGCGCATCCTCATCGCCAAGCGTTTGCAACTCAAATTCCTTTTCCAGCACTTCTATTTGCAGCGTACCGTTAAAATTCGCATCTAACATGCCCTGCCTTCTGATTTCGCCTGCAAGTGTAACATTGGCCAGCGCTTTGAGCGTATCGGGAGCATTTGTCAGCACAATTTCTTGGGCAGGATAGGCAAGGCGCATGGAGGGGTCGCCCAGCAGCGCAAAGTTCCGATTGACTACGCCATTCACGCTGTTGTTTTTGGTTTGTCGCTGAATGTCGCCAAGCCGTGGCATCGTGCCGTTCACGGGTGTAAACGCCGCATTGTAAAATGCTTCATTGAGGATAAAATTCGTACTCGAGAAAACAGGTCGCGTAGTGGTAACTAAGGCAATCGCCCCTCCGCGTGGATTGAGCAATGCAAATTCTGCCCCCGAAGTAAGAAAAGGGTTGTCATAACGGCCAAATTCGCAGGTAGCCGTTATCATCAGCGGCAAACGGTCGTAGTTTGTCCAGTTGTTAATTTGTACCACATCCAACACTGCCTCCGATGCCCAGCCCGTTTCCGAACCGTGTCCGGTATAGTTTACCATCAGCGCGCCATCGGCAATTTGTTGGTTGAGCGCATCGCGTGCTGCCGGCGAGCGCCGCCCCGTAGGTGTGGCCACTTGGGGGAAGGCATCAATGTAAACTTTCTGTACCTGAAAATTGCGGCCGCGCCGCTGTGCCAACGACGAAAGTTGTTCGCTGTCTGCCAAATGGATATTGAAATCGCCGTCATCGGCTACGAACACAAGGCGACTGCGCCAGTTGCCCAATGCGGCGGCAGTGGTGTAATGTATCAGTTTATCAACCATTGCGGCTGCCTCGCGGGCTGTTTTGGCAGGCAGGCGACCCACGCCTATTTCCATGTTATACACGCTGCCGAAATCTTCTTCCCATTCGCCCTCGTGCTCATCAAAAAAACCGAAGTAATCGTCTGACGAAAAACTGAAAATAGGGTGCAGCGACTCATACGACTCGTACACGGGGACAAAGTTCGTATTGTTCGGGTTTCGGTCTTTGTAGTCATAAGAGGCATCGCCAAACAGCAGCAGGTATTTCAGGCGGCTTTGCGGTTGCAGGTAGCGCAGTCGGGCAAAGTCGCGGATGGCGGTCAGGTCTTTTCGCCCCGAGGCAAACTCATTGTATATCTGCGTGGTAGTTACTACTTCCACCGCCAGCCCGTCGTTCTGTTGACGAAATGCCGCCAGCCGTTGCGCTTCCGGCAGAAACTGGGGGGCTGTTACTATCAGCAAGTCGGGGTTAGTGACAGTACCGCGCAGGTTTTGCCGCGCTGATACGCCCGTAAAACGCGGCTCCGGCAGACCTTCCATGCGAAAAAGGGCGTACTCGCGCAGTTGCAACTGGGGATTGGCAACACTAAAAATTGCCTCGTTGCCCGCATTGCGCAATGCAATTGTTTGCGGGGCGGCAAAGTTGGTAACATCCCAAACTTGTAAGTCGGCCGTGGCATTGGCTATGCGAAAAGTGCTTGCCCTTTGCTCCGCCGCTGCAAACGACCGAAAAAAAGTGGCGTTGTCATACAGTTGCAGGCGGCGCTGAAAATTAAGCGACACGTAGTCCAAATGCCCAAAAGCTGCGTTGTTTCCTGCCCTGTCGTAGCGAATACGTACTGCGAATTCATTGTTGGCAGGCGTGGCGGCAGGTATGATATTAAAAGTTGCTTCGGCAATAGTTCCGCGGCGCGCATAGGTAGAAATAGGTACGGCACCTATGCGACGGCTGCCCAGTTCTTGCCCGTTCAGTTGCCAGATAAACGAGGTTTCCGTGGCAGATTGCGCCATCACGGCCGACTGCACTTGTACCGCTGTGCCGCTTACCCACCCCGTGGCAGGAAAGCGCAGCGTATGTTCGGTCAGGAAGTCAAAACGTTCGCCAAACCAACGCCGCCCCGAATTGACGATGTTAAACTCGTCTTTTTCGTAGTACAGAAATTCCTGAAACTCTGTAATGGCATTACCCGATTCGGGGGCAGGGCTTTGTTGGCTGATGCGTCGGCCGTTAACGCTGCCGATAATAAGGAAACAATAATTCAGGTCGTCGTAAAGGTTTTTTTCATGTTGCAGCAGGCGGCGGTTGCGGTCGGCAGTAATCTTGTCCGCTCCCTGCGCATAAAACAGAATGAAGTCTTCTGCATCAAATCTGCCGTCCTGTTCGCCCTGTACGTAGATAGCAAGCTCGGTTAATGGGGAGCGTGGCGCACTGTTGGCCTGTGGTAACATGCCGCCCTCGCTACTGAAAATCTGAATCCGTCGCGGGTCTATCTCTGCGGCATTGATACCCATAGACGTTAAAAATGCCCGATTGATGCGATAGATTCCGGTTTTAGGAATTGCCATGCGATAGCTGTTGCCACCGGCAAGAGGCTGTGCGTTTGCACAGAAGCCCGCAACGGCAACAACAAGAACGATGAACAGCAAAAAAAATCGGTTCATGGATGAACATAGCTTGGTTTGTTCAAATTTACACCGATAATGTCAAGATAAAAAAAGAACCTGCTCTCAGGGAGGGCAGGCTCTACAGCTTTAACAATTAAACCAAATAATCCTTAAAAAATGTCGAATCTTGTTCTTCAACTCTCTCTGGTGCAAATGTAGACAATCCTACAATACGATTTTCAGCTATTCGACGAAACGGGCGTTTTATCCGATGAACCTTCTAAGAAAAATCGATGAAACAGGCATTTTATCCGATTTCGATAAAAGGTGCATTTACCCTAAGCCCCGTTTTGTGCCTGCATCCTCAACAAATTTGGTGCTGTATAAGCCGTGTTTCGTCGTTGTCCAATATTGATTTTGTACAAGTTGATACGCGAGCATAAAAAAAGAGCCTGCTCTCAGGGAGGGCAGGCTCTACAGCTTTAACAATTAAACCAAATAATCCTTAAAAAATGTTGAATCTTGTTCTTCAACTCTCTCTGGTGCGAAGGTAAGCAATCCAACAATACAATTTTTAACTATTCGATGAAACAGGCGATTTTTCCGACGAAGTCCTCAAAAAGCCGATAAAACGGCCATTTTCCCGATTTTTATCGGGGATGAATTATTTCAAAAGTCCGCGGGAAATTACAATTTTCTGAATCTCGGAAGTGCCCTCATAAATTTGGGTAATCTTCGCATCGCGCATCAGACGCTCTACGTGGAACTCCTTCACGTAGCCGTAGCCGCCGTGGATTTGTACCGCTTCTGTGGTAACATCCATTGCTACCTGCGAAGCAAAGAGTTTCGCCATTGCACTTGCATGTGCATAGTCGGCGTGCTCATCTTTCAGATAAGCCGCTTTGAGGCAAAGCAGGCGTGCCGCTTCTATCTGAGTAGCCATATCGGCGAGCTTAAAGGCAATCGCCTGATGTTTATGAATTTCCTGACCAAAGGCTTTGCGCTCTTTGGAGTATTTCAGTGCCAATTCGTAAGCACCGGAAGCAATGCCCAATGCTTGTGCGGCAATACCGATACGCCCGCCGTTGAGTGTTTCCATGGCAAAAGTGAACCCGAACCCGTCTTCGCCGATGCGGTTTGCTTTGGGCACTTTTACGTCGGTAAACATCAGCGAGTGGGTATCTGAACCGCGGATGCCGAGTTTGTTCTCTTTTTTGCCAACCACAAAACCGGGCGTATCGCGCTCCACAATCAGCGCATTAATCCCTTTGTGTCTTTTTTCGGGATAAGTTTGTGCAATCACAATGTAAACAGAGGCGCTGTTGCCGTTGGTAATCCAGTTTTTAGTACCGTTGAGCAGGTAATAGTCGCCCATGTCAATGGCTGTGGTGCGCTGGCTGGTTGCATCGCTGCCCGCTTCAGGCTCTGAAAGGCAAAACGCACCGATGATTTCTCCTTTTGCCAGACGCGGAAGGTACTTGCGCTTTTGCTCTTCGGTACCGAAAGTTTCCAACCCCCAGCAAACAAGCGAATTGTTTACCGACATACATACCGAAGCGGAAGCATCTACTTTGGAAATTTCTTCCATAGCCAGCACATACGAAATCGTATCCATGCCGCTGCCCCCGTATTCGGGCGACACCATCATACCCATAAAACCTAACTCTCCCATTTTTTTGATTTGCTCGGCAGGGAAAATCTGGTGCTCATCGCGTTCAATTACACCCGGCAGCAATTCGGTTTGTGCAAACTCACGTGCAGCCTGCCGCACAGCCAGGTGCTCTTCTGTCAGTTGAAAATTCATAATCTAAATGCTGTTTGGTTGGAGAAATATACGGCTTCAAATTTAGCGGCTTTTTTGCAGGAATCGGATATGTTTTACAAAAAAGTATGCGTGCATACCAATTACCTCTTGCAGCGGATTTTATTAAATCGGCCGCCATTTCTGCATTTCACATCAGTTCTCGTAAATTGCCGCGTTTTTCATCTGAAACACTATGTTCGACGTATTGTTTACCTCCGAAGGCATCATCAGTTTGCTTACGCTGACTGCCCTTGAAATTGTTTTAGGCATTGATAACGTAATTTTTATTTCCATCATCGCTTCCCGACTGCCTGCCGCACAGCAACCAACAGGCAGAAGAGTGGGGCTGTTATCTGCCTTGGTTGTTCGCTTGCTGCTGCTTATGGTCGTGCAATGGATTATAGGGCTGAATGCAGACTTGTTTACCTTTATGGACATTGGATTCAGCGGAAAAGACCTGATTTTGATGGCCGGCGGCCTGTTTCTGATAGCCAAAAGCACCTCGGAGATTCACGCCAAAATGGAACACGCCGGCAAAACGGAAGACGAGCTAAAAAACACAATCACGGCCGGTTTTATGCTGGTTATGGCGCAAATCATTTTTGTGGATATTGTTTTTTCTTTTGACTCTATCCTGACCGCGATTGGCTTGGTAAAAGAAATCATCATTATGGCTATTGCCATTATTATTTCCATTGGCGTAATGGTAGCATTTGTAAACCAAATCAGCGAATACGTAGAACGCCACCCCACGGTAAAAATGCTGGCACTGTCATTTCTGATTATGATTGGCGTATTGTTGGTTGCCGAAGGTTTAGATTTCCACTTTCCAAAGGGTTATGTGTACTTTGCAATGGCCTATTCCTTCATTGTAGAACTGCTCAATATTCGCTTGCGCAAAAAAAGCGGCGCAAAGTTTTGATAATAAGCAAACTACTTCTAATTTTGCAGTCCTTATCGGAATTGCAACCAACCGTTTCTGACGATAAATATATTTTGAGCAATGGCAAATCATAAGTCTGCATTAAAAAGAATTCGCTCTAACGAAACTAAGCGTGCGCGCAATCGTTATCAGCATAAAACAACTCGCACCTTGATTAAGAATTTGCGTGCGATGAACAACAAGGAGGAAGCACAAGCTCTGCTGAAAGTTGTTTATTCCAAACTCGACCGTTTGGCTCGCAAAAACATCATCCATTGGAAGAAAGCTGCTAACAACAAGTCTAAACTGACTAAGTTTGTTGCTTCAATGGCTTCTTAATTGAGCCTTCGTTCAAAAGAAATGAAAATCAGCCACCTTCAAGGTGGCTTTTCTGTTTACAGGCTGTGCAACTTTTCCCCGAAAATATCACCCGCGACTTATGGCTGCTGTGGCCTGAAATAGCCGTAGCTGCACTGACAGTGGTTTTATTGATGATACAAACAGCTCTTGGCAAGCATCGCAGGCAGTGGTCATCGTGGGCTGTCGGTGTCGGATTGTCGGGTATATTAGCCGCCCTTGCCGCTCAACCTGTCGGCGAAACACAGGTGTTTTTCTCAGAAATGCTGCTGGCAAGTCCTTTGGTGTGGCAGTTCCATATGCTGTTAGTGAGCGGAACACTGCTAACCATGCTTCTGGGGCAGATTTTCCCGCCCAAACCATTTGCGGATGACAGCAAACCCGAATATTACACTCTGCTCTGCGGTGCATTGCTTGGCTTGCTGCTGATGGTGCGTACGCAAAACCTGCTGATGCTGTTCATGGCGCTGGAAACGATTTCCATATGCAGCTACGGCCTTGTTTTTTTTGCTTCCGGAAAAAAAACGACAGAGGCAGGGGTAAAATATATTCTGTTCGGTATTTTCTCAAGCGCTCTCATGCTTTATGGCATTTCGTTGTGGTGGAGCGCAACAGGCAGTCTTTCTTTGGCGCAAGTTTCTTCCGATGTGCTGCCTGTGTGGGGGGCAAGGTTGGTTTTCCTGCTCATTTTGAGCGGACTGTTATTCAAAACTTCTGCCGTACCGTTTCACATCTGGACTCCCGATGTGTTGGAAGGAGCACCGCTGCCTGTTGCCGCCTTCTTTTCCGTTGTGCCCAAAGCGGGTGCATTGGCTGCTATTATGACGCTGCTCACACCCGCCACAAGTCAGCCGCAGGCGCTCTCAATGCTTTCGGTGCTTGCCATATTGGCCGTACTTACTTTGATTATAGGTACGCTGGCGGCTATTCGGCAGACCAATATGCGCCGTCTGATGGCATATTCGGCTATTGCGCAGGCAGGTTTTATACTGGCCGCAGCAGTTGCAATGGCACCCACAGCATTAATTTACTATTTGTGGGTATATCTGGCGCTCAATTTTCTTGCCTTCGGTGTGATGGCATGGGTAGAGCCTGAACGGCAAAGTCAAGAGATTGGCGCATTTGCAGGGGTTGGCAAAGCAGCACCTACAGCAGGAGTTGCTATGTTGGTGGCAATGGCAGGTCTAATCGGCTTACCGCCTACGGCAGGTTTTGCCGCTAAATTACTGGTGTTTTCAGCACTTTGGCAGCAGTGGCAACAACTGCAAAGCACTTGGCTTATCCTGCTGTTTGTCAGCGGCTTATTTGCTACGGTGATTTCCGTTTACTTCTATTTCAAAGTTCCTTACCAAATGTTTTTCCGTGAAGGGCAAGTATTGCGCCGACTCTCTATTTTACAGCGATTGTGGCTGATAGTACTCTCCATAGCCGTTATTGCCCTGTTGGTACTGAACAATTTTCACTAATTGGTGGTATTGGCAAACAGGCGCAGCGTTTTACCGCATTCGCCTACTCGCTGATTCATCAAATCTTGCATCCTACTTCCTAAATGTCGGTTTGTGCTGCTCACTTGGCAGCCTTATTGTCCGCATCGTCATTGGTCAGGTATTTCAGGATTTTTTCGCGAAGGAATTGCTTGTCAAACGGCTTGGCGATAAAGTCGTCCATACCGGCAGCCATGCATCGGTCTACCTCGCCTTTGAGTGCCGAGGCAGTCATTGCAATTATCGGGATGGCGGCTTTGCTGCGGTCTTCTAACCGACGGATGCTTTGTGCTGCCTTGTAGCCGTCCATTTCAGGCATTTGCACATCCATTAAAACGAGGTCATAATTATTGCGACTGACTTCTTCGACCGCCTCTCGTCCATTGCCGACAACGGTTGCTTCCATGCCCCATTTTTTGAGCAGTGCAGTAACCAATACCTGATTGAACTCATTGTCTTCTGCCAACAAAATACGCGCAAAGGCAGGGCGCTCCGATTCCATAGGAGTACCGGAGGGTTGAGGCGATTGAATGATGGCCGGCGCTGTTTCGGCCGCTTTGCCAAACCCCATCCGGAAAGTAAATTTACTGCCTATGCCCGGCTTGCTTTGGAGGTGGATAGTACCGCCTTGTAACTCAACCAATTGCTTGCAAATAGAAAGCCCCAAACCTGTACCACCATACTTGCGCGCCGTATCGCTGCTGGCCTGTGTGAATGTCTCAAAAATTTGTTCGTGCATATCCTCCGGAATACCTATGCCGGTGTCTTGTACAAACAATTCCAGATGGATTTTATCCCCTGATGAGTCCAACAGCGTAGCACCGATGGTTATGCTCCCCTGCTCGGTAAACTTAATGGCATTGCTGAATAGATTGACCAAAATCTGATTCAGCCGAACGGGGTCGCCTATAAAAACGGCCGGTATTTGCTCATCAATAATCACGTGAATGGACAACCCTTTGGCATCGGCTTTGGGTTTGTGCGAAACCACTAAATTCTGGATGATAGTTCGCAGATTAATCGGGCGCTTTTCAAACGTCATTTTACCCGACGCAATTTTGGATAAGTCCAAAATATCGTTGATAATCACCAGCAGGTGCTCCGATGAACTGCGGATAATCTCGAGATATTCGCGCTGCATAGATGTCAGGCGAGTATCGAGCAAAAGGTCTGTCATTCCTATAACGGCATTCATCGGTGTACGAATTTCGTGGCTCATGTTGGCCAGAAACTGTTCTTTGGCTTTGGATGAGTTTTCGGCTTGTTCTTTGGCAAGAAGAATTGCATCATTTTGCTGTTTGATGCGTGCCAACATCTCATTGAAATTATCCAATAGAACGCCTATTTCATCGGTGCGATGGCCCAAATTAGGAGCAGACAGGGTGTAATCATAGTTGTGGGAGATGCGCCGGGTCATAGCTGCCAGCGACAAAAGAGGCTCGGAAATGGCCTTTTGCAATCGTGAAGCCAACAAGAAAGACAACCCCAGCGCTATCAGAAAAACAATGCCAAACACATTGCGATACTGCCGTGCACGCACATAAAGTGGTGCAAGCTCGGAACGAATATATACCTCTCCCTCTTTTACGCCTTCATCGCTTACATAGCGTTTGTGTATTTCCAGAGAGTTTCCCAAAAGGTTAAAACTCACCTCCTTGTCGGCGGGCAATCGCAAAGTATTGTTTACTATGTTACTATCGCGACGGTAGTCAAAAAAAAGTTGTCCGGCACTGTCATAAATAGCGACGGTTGTAATATTAGGCTCGCCAAGCATTGCTGCGCGCACATTGCGCTGTACGCGGGAGAGCGTATTATAGCGAACCAAGTCTTTGTTCTTTTCGTGTATTTGCAGTGCCTTTTGCTCCAACTGAGCACGCATTTCATCTTCTTTATTGAAAAAATCGAACACAAAAAGCACAGACATTGCCGACAGCAGTGTTATGGTGCTGACCAATAAGGCAATGCTGGTAATTTTGTACTTAATCGATATATTTTCAAACATCGAGGGAACGTTTATAACAGAAACGGTTTTGAGCAATAAAACATTTACTTTTCTTATGAACGAAAGCACTTTCTCAAAAATTGTTTACGGGCTGCTGATATTATTTGTTATCGGCACAAGCAGCTGTCAGCGACGCTCCCATTGTCCTCACTACATGACCCCAAAGGAGTGGCAAGACAACTATAACAAAAAGATTGAAAAAGATGCAGCAATCAATAAAAGAAAGCGCGACCAGCCCGGCAAACGGCGATAAAACCGCTGCAACTCACAAAAAGCAGACTAAATTGGCGTACTTTTGAAACGATATTACACTTAAACACAATCTGCTACCATCATGAAAAATCTGCGTATGAAGCATTTTGTATTTACGCTCATGGCCATTGCCACTGTCGTAACTGCAAAAGCCCAACTAAACACACCACAACCAAGCCCTGCTGCCAAAATTTCTCAGGCAGTCGGTTTAGGCGAAATTACCGTTTCTTACTCGCGCCCGTCCATGAAAGGCCGCGTTATTTTCGGCGACCTTGTTCCGTATGGTGCCTTGTGGCGCACAGGTGCTAATGCCGCCACGAAGTTTACTTTTTCCGAAGATGTAACCATTGGCGGAAAAACTGTTCCCAAAGGCGACTACTCACTGTTTACCATCCCTAACCAAAACAGTTGGGTTATCATCTTTAACAAAAATGCCACTGCGCAAACCAACAACTACAAACAAGAAGAAGATGTAGTGCGATTCGAAGTGAAGCCTGAGTCGCTGCCAACCCCTGTTGAATCGTTCACCATCAACTTTGCTGATGTAAAACCCAACAGTGCGGTAGTGGAAATTATGTGGGAAAAAACTGCCGTTCGTTTCCGCATTGAAACCGAAGTAGACAGCAAAGTAATGGCACAAATTCAGCGCGCCTTAGACCCTAAGAAAGATGCCGGTTTGTACTACCAAATTGCCAGCTATCTGTACGACAACAACAAAGACCAAGTACTGGCATATGACCTGATTACCAAGTCGGTAGATATGCAGCCCCAATATTGGACAGTACACCTGAAAGCAAAAATTGAGTATAAGCTCGGCAAATTCAAGGAAGCAATTGCCACTGCCGAGCGCTCGATGGCTATGGCAAAAGAAGCAGGCAACAACGACTATGTGCGCCTGAACGAAAAACTGATTGCCGAGGCTAAAAAAGGCAAATAGGTTAAGTATCGTACTCCCATAAAAATCCCGACGGTTTTTGGAACATTGTCGGGATTTTGCTTTTTAAGCATCAGAACTTCAAAATAAAATCCGTACCCTCGCCTACTACCGAATGAGCCGTCAATGTGCCCCTGTGTGAGCGCATGATTTGGCGCGAAAGGCTCAAACCAATGCCCGAGCCTGATTTTTTGGTGGTAAAAAACGGAATAAAAATGCGCTCCAATGCGTCGGGGTCTATGCCCGGCCCGTTGTCGCGCACCATAATGAACGGATGGCTTTTTTCATCAAATCGAGCCAGCAAAATAATGCGACGACCATTTTCCCGTTCCACATCCGCAAGCGCCTGAATGGCATTTTTAACAATATTGATGAGCACCTGCTCTATCATCTCGCGGTCAGCCGTAATCACTAAGGACTGCGGCTCTACCTCAACCTGACATTTTACGTCATTGGCTTTCATTTCAGGCTCCATCAGCGTAACCACGTGTGCAAATATTTCGGCAACCGGCACATTTTTGAACTGAGGGATTGGCACGTGCGTAAGGTTGCGGAAGTCGCTGACAAAGCGAATCAGCCCCTCGCTGCGCCGCTGAATGGTTTTGATAGCCATTTGCATATCTTCCAAGTCTTCGGGGCGCAACTGTCCGCTGTTTTCCTGCAAATATTCCACTTCGCCTTCCAGCGTGCTTGCCAGCGATGAAATCGGTGTTACCGAGTTCATAATTTCATGGGTCAGTACGCGGATGAGTTTCTGCCATGCGTCCATTTCCTGCTCTTCCAGTTCGTTGTGGATGTTTTGCAGGGTGATGAGTTTGTATTCTTTGCCTTGCAGATTGAGCTCTATGGCATACATTGCCAGTTGGATAATTTCCGCGCCGTGTACAATTTTAATCAGGTCGCGGTTGCCTGTGCGCAGCCGTATAAACTTTTCCACCAGCTCGGGGCTGAATGTGCCAAGTTCTTGCACATTGCGAACGCTGCCCGTAATTTTAAACAGACGCTTGGCAGCAGTATTCATAATTTGCACGTTCCCCATGGCATCAAACGATACCAACCCGATGCCGATATGATGAATAATGGTTTTCAGGTACTGATAGTGCGCTTCTTTGTCGCTGCGGATTTCTCTGAAATGGCTGATAACATTGTTAAAGGCTGCTGCAAGTTCCTGAAAAGTTTCGCCTTCGGTGGCAGGGCGATAGTGATAAGAAAAATCGTCGTAGCGAATGGCATTCAGGAAGTGAATCACTTCGCGATTGGTATTTTCCACCTTGCGAATGAGCCAAAGTGTTTGGGCGATAATCAGGCCGCCCAGCCCAAGCCCCGTGATAGCATAACCGGACTGTCCGATAACACCGGTAAATGCGAAAATGGTGGCTGAAAGTGCCCCCACACGCAGGAAAATATTGGTTCGGAAATCATTTAACCGGATGTTGCGTTCCTTCAGCCAGTTGTTGATTTGCTGACCGGCACTGCGCACCGCAGGATGTCCCCTAAAACGCTCTATCAGGCTCATACTACTTCATAATGCCCGCGCGATTCAGTGCATCGCGGTAGCGGGCAGCATTTTTCAGGTGTTCATCAAAAGTCTCGGCAAAGGCATGGTAGCCGCTGAAATCCTCTTTGGCACAAAAAAACATGTACCTATGTTTTTCGGGATTCAAAGTGGCCTCAATTGCCTGCAAAGGCGGCACGTTGATAGGGCCGGGCGGCAGGCCTGTGTACAAATAGGTATTGTACGGCGAATCGTACTTCAAATCATTGAAAGACAAGCGCTTGATGTTAAAATTGCCTATGGCAAATACTACCGTTGGGTCTGCCTGTAATTTTTCGTTAGCATTCAGGCGGTTGAGGTAAACCCCCGCAATTCGCGGTGCTTCGTCGCGCTTTTTGGTTTCAGCCTCTACGATAGAAGCCAAAATGGAAACCTGTACAGGAGTCAAACCAAGCGCATCGGCTTTGGCTTTGCGCTCTGCCGTCCAAAATTTTTCATATTCCCGATGCATTTTTTTGAGCAGCTCTTCTTCGGACGTATTCCAGTACATCTCGTAGGTGTTGGGAATGAACATTGCCGGAATAGTTGCAGTATCAAAACCATATGCAGCTACAACCGCAGGGTTGTTGAGCATTTGCAACAGTCGGGCAGAGTCTGCCATCAGATGCCGCGTGATGCGGCCTGCTAAGTCTTTTTTAACACGCACGTTGTTGAAAGTTACGCGCACGGGGTCTTGTGCACCGCTGCGCAGTTTGCGCACGGCAGCCAAATTGTTCATGCCTGCTTTCATGACGTAGCGCCCCGGCTTTACGCGCCCCGCATCCTGATATTTCAGCATTTTGGCAACAAATCGAAAAGAAATTTCATCATTGAGAAACGCTCCTTTTTTGAGTGAATCCATCACCTGTTCAAAACCTGCACCGGGCGGGATGTACAATGCCTTATCCTTTTTATCAATCAGAAAATTAGCGGCAAAAAAAAGCTGATAGAAATACAAGCTGAATACGGAAGCCAAAACCGACAAACCGATAAAAATGCCGGCGATGATTTTTGTTTTCTTGTTCATGGATGCGTGAATGCTTCCTCAAATATAAGCAGTTGAGCAGATTAAGACGTGCTTTTCAAGAACGTTGCACGCGCCGTTGCACGCGCCGTTGCACGCGCTACAATTTTTGGCAGATATACACAAGCCCGACAGGTTTTAGCAATCTGTCGGGTTTTAAATAACTGTTTTTTTTCAACAATTAAAAACGGCGAGCCACTTGATTACCACAAGACCGCAAAAACTTCGTGGTCTTGTAGAGAAGTAACATCAGGTAATGTAGTGAGCTTTTGCTTATCCGCGATATTTGGCAAACAACACCGTAGCAATGTGTCCGCCAAAGCCGAATGTGTTGCTCATGGCATAGTTCACTTCTTTGGCAACTGCTTTGCCCAGCGGAAAATGGAACAGGTCTTTGTACTCAGGTTCTATTTCTGTTGTGTTAATGGTAGGCGGTATCAGGTTGTGAACAATACTTAGGATAGATGCAATAGCCTCCACGGCACCGGCTGCCCCCAGCAAATGCCCCGTCATGGATTTGGTGGCGCTGATGCTAAGGTTTTGATTCGCTCCGAAAACGCGCAGTGCAGCTTTTAATTCGCTGATATCGCCCAATGGGGTAGAGGTAGCGTGCGTGTTCAGATAGTCCACCTGATGAGGAGCGATACCGGCCTCTTCCAGCGCTGCCATCATGCCCAAGTAAGCACCTTCGCCTTCGGGGTGCGTTCCTGTCAGATGGTAAGCATCGGCTGCTGCGCCGCCGCCTACAACTTCTGCTATAATGGGCGCATTTCGCCTTTTGGCATGTTCTAATTCTTCCAGCACCAGCGCGCCCGCACCTTCACCCATAACAAAGCCATCGCGGGTTACGTCAAACGGACGTGAGGCTGTTGCTGCATTTTCATTATTGGTAGAAAGCGCCTTGGCTGCATTGAACCCGCCAATGGCACTTTCCGTAATCGGAGCTTCCGAACCGCCGGTAATCACCATATCGGCTTTATTCCATTTGATGTAGTTAAACGCCTCAATAATGGCACTTGTGGAAGTAGCACAGGCAGAAACAGTGGTGAAATTCACACCGCGCAGGCCGTATTTGATGGAAATAATCCCCGAAGCGATGTCCACAATCATTTTAGGAATGAAAAAGGGGCTGAATCGCGGTGTGCCGTCGCCTTTGACAAACTCTGTAACCTGCTCCTGAAAAGTCTGGATACCGCCGTTGCCCGAACCCCAGATAACACCGATGCGGTCGCGGTTGAGTTGCTCAAAGTCTATTGCGGCATTTTTAATAGCCTGCTCGGCGGCAATCAGCGCATACTGCGTAAACATATCGTAGCGCTTTGCCTCCGACTTTTCAATAAAATCCAGCGGATTAAAGTTTTTCAGTTCACAGGCAAACCGTGTTTTAAACTTACTTGCGTCAAATTTGGTGATAGGCCCCGCACCGCTCTCTCCGTTCACCAAGCCATTCCAAAAGTCCGCCACATTATTGCCTAAGGGAGTCAGCGCTCCCATACCTGTTACAACTACTCTTCTCATAAATATTTCAGGGATGAATTGTCAAATCGTTTAAAATGCTTTGGCAGATAAGGTCAAAATCTTGCTCACCGGTTAGGCGTACCAGTTGCAGCGCAGCCAGCAAATTGGTGATAATCAGCAGCGCTTTGCTTCGCGGCGGCATGTCAAAAACTATTTCGCCATTCTCCCGCCCCTGAGCCAGCACTTCGGTCAGCCAGTTCAGCGTGCGGTCGGTCAGTTGCTGCAATGCAACCTTCACAGGCTCTTCCACCGTGTGCAGGTCGGTAGCCAGCGAACCTATCACGCAAACCTGCCCGGCGGATTGATACCATTTGTACACCTTCGTAAACGCATCCAATTGCTCTAATGCGGGCTTGCCTGCCAATTGATGTATCAATTGTTCCAATCGGCGCATATGT
Source organism: Rhodoflexus caldus (assembly GCF_021206925.1). Lineage (NCBI taxonomy): Bacteria > Pseudomonadati > Bacteroidota > Cytophagia > Cytophagales > Thermoflexibacteraceae > Rhodoflexus > Rhodoflexus caldus. Next base: position 489,102 of record NZ_JAJPRF010000001.1, read on the forward strand.
TCCTGCACCACTGCCACCGCCAGCAATGTTTTTGTCGGAAAATAGTAATGAATAGAGGATGTTTTAATCCCAATGACCGCGGAAATATCTTTGTAGCTGAAAGCATTAAAGCCCTTGTCGCGGATGAAGCCGTCAGCCGTTTGCACAATAAGTTCACGCGTATTCATTGGCAGGAATCACTATTCGGGGCGCAAATATATCTACCTATGAGTAGGTAGGCAAGTATTTTAAAAAAATCGGTTCGGTGGAAGTTTTCAAAGCCGCCGAACCGATAAATCGGGAGAGGTAGTTTACTTAATTGGCCGGCCGTATTTTTTGCAACAGGGAAGCATGTGCCCGCAAAATTTCGGGATTGCCCTTGTAGCGCACATTGCCGATACCGGAAGAATTTACTTCCATTTGCTTACGCACATTAATTTCTATGTTGCCGATGCCATCCATGGAGATATCGACAGTATCGCTTTCCAACTGAAAGGCTCGGTAGTTGCCTATGCCGCTTTGTCGCACAATCTGTTGGGCAGCTTTTCCGCTGACTTCCGTATTACCTACGCCGCGCACGCGCATGTCCAGCGTTTGAACGTCCACTTTCAGGTACATATTACCCGCACCGTTCGTTTCTACAATCAACTTTTCGCTGCGGATAGTATCCTTGTTGCGGATGACGTAAGCACCCTTGGCCGTTAGTTCGTGCAATTCGCGGCAAGTAATTGTCAGAAGCACTCTGCGCGATTCGCGGTAGTCGTAATCATTGCGCCGATGTTCAACATACAAGCGGCCGTGGCGCATCTCTGTTATTACATCCGACAGCACGGAAGTGCCGCGGGCTTCAATGTGAACCGTGTGTTCTTCTCCTTGAATCAGTTCTACTTCAAAGGGGCCTTTGAGCTCGACGGCATTGAAAGTATCTAACCGACGCGTTTCTTCATCGGCACCCGTAAAGGCCGAAAAAAACAAAGAGGAGACAATAATGAGCGAGGCGAGTATTTGTTCCATGACGATGAAGGTTTTTGTTTTCACCGTAAAGGATAGCCGCACCTTGGTAAAGGTTGCTTTTTGGCTTAAAAAATTACCTGTTTACTGCGCCTCTACAATACGCAATCGGAATCCCGCTACTTTGTCGGGGCTAAGGTTATCTATGATGTACACGCCATGATACAAACGCACCTGACCGCGCCTGAGTTTAGCACCGGAAGCAACCACGGCATAGCGCTCGTGTAAATCAAGCGATTTCCCGTTTTTGTCTAAGTACTCCACCGCAAACTTGACCTGCGACAAATGCCGATTACCCGTATTTTTGAACTCCAACACATAGTGGTGGGTTGTACCTTTCTTGCCCAGCGAATATTCAGAAAATCGGCTTTCGCGAACGGCAGCAGCCAGATTGATGTTAGGCGATTTTTCAAAATTCCAGATGATTTCTATCGGTTGAGCAGCCGCATAAGAGGGGGCGGCATCCTCCTTGCGCATTTCCTGCACCATTAAGCGCACGCTTCGGAGAGAGGTGCTGTTTTCGCCTTCTTTGTACAGGAGAAAATCAAAAGGTATCAAATCATCGGGGCGGAAGGTTTGCCCGGAGGTTAAAGAACCCGCAGCATCTCTGTATTGCGTGAATAAAACTTTGCCGTTTTCGTCCAGTCCCTCTATTCGGATTTTGAGCTTTTCAATTTCTGCATTTTTTACCTGAAAATAGCCTGTCAGTTTGTAAGCATAACTACCGGGGTACAAGCTCAATTCTGAGTTTTCCAACTGAAAATCAAGGCTTTTTTCCAATGATTCATCAAAAAAAACACCGATTTGCGGGGTTGGTTCGGCAGTAGTTGTCGGAGGCGTTTCTTTCTTAGAAACCCCACTCTTTGGTGCAGGAACTGCGGCAGATGTTGGCGCTTCCTCTACCTGCGCAGGAACTTCTGCCGCAGGAGTTGAAGGCATAGGCGTGCTGCCGCGAGGCGACTCCACAGGAACAGGAGAAGATTGCCTTGCAACAAAAACGACGGCAACCGCCAGCAACACGGCAACCAATAAAACAGCTATCAACGCCCATGCTTTTTGTGGCGTATCCTTCGGTGCGGTCGGGATTGCAGGGGGCAGTTGAATCGTTTTGAGTAGCTGATAAGGTTCCTGTTCGGCGGGGAAAAGGTCAATAGCACTGCGGATAGCCGCTACGGCCGCCTGACGATTTTCAGCCGTTGGTTGGGCAAACCACTTGCCGTAGCAGGCCTTTGCAAGGCCCAGTACAGCCGCTTGAAGGTTGGGGTGCAAAACCATGCACTCATTAAATTCAGCGATAGCTTCACTGAACAAACCATTCTTCAGAAACGATTCGGCTTTTTGCAAATGACGGTCGCGAATGGTTTTTACGTCCTGCCAAGAAACCCCCAATTCCAGCGATATTCGCTCCAAATCCGCCTCTGCCAACACTATTTTCTTGCTGTCCTCTATGCTCAGCAATTTGCTCAGATACGCTCTGAGTTGTTTTTCCGCATCATCCATAATTTTCGTGTCGGGCGATGTATGTAAGATAGCAAATTAACCAATGATTTCAGCCCATGTGTTGGTTGGTAAGCCCATAATTCAGATAATCAGGCGCTTTCACAAAAATCTGATTCAATATTATTTGTAGGAAACAATGTTACACTCTATTTTTGCGCAACTTTTGGCAGTGCCTAAGGCTGCTGCTTGAAAACAAGCATTTTAGACGCATTACATTTATATAATTCATGGCAAATATTGGCAAAATTACGCAAGTGATCGGCCCGGTAGTGGACGTTAGCTTCGAGGCAGAGGGTGCAAGGCTACCCCAGATTCTCGATGCGCTTACAGTAACCAAAGAAAACGGACAAACCATCGTGCTGGAATGTCAGCAACACCTGGGTGAAGACCGTGTACGTACCATTGCAATGGACGGCACGGAAGGTTTGACCCGTGGAATGGATGTGATTGATACCGGCGGGCCTATCAAAATGCCAATTGGCGAAGGTATCCGTGGTCGCCTGTTCAACGTAGTGGGTGAGGCTATTGATGGTATTGCGCAGCCTTCTTCCGACAAAGGGCTGCCTATCCACCGCCCTGCTCCTAAGTTTGAAGACCTTTCTACAACTTCCGAAGTACTCTACACAGGTATTAAGGTAATTGACCTGATTGAGCCTTACGTAAAAGGTGGTAAAATCGGTCTGTTCGGTGGTGCGGGTGTAGGTAAAACCGTATTGATTCAGGAATTGATTAACAATATTGCCAAGGCTTATTCAGGCCTTTCAGTATTCGCCGGCGTAGGTGAGCGTACTCGCGAAGGTAACGACCTGCTGCGCGAAATGATTGAAGCCGGTATCATCAAATACGGCGAGGCTTTCAAACATTCTATGGAAGAAGGCGGCTGGGATTTGTCTAAGGTAGATTTGGAAGAACTCAAAAACTCTCAGGCAACCTTCGTATTCGGCCAGATGAACGAACCTCCCGGTGCTCGTGCCCGCGTAGCTCTGTCAGGTCTGACCGTTGCCGAATACTTCCGCGATGGTGAAGGCGACGGCGTAGGACGCGACATCCTGTTCTTCATTGACAACATCTTCCGTTTCACACAGGCCGGTTCCGAAGTATCGGCCCTGTTGGGTCGTATGCCTTCTGCAGTAGGTTATCAGCCTACACTGGCTACCGAGATGGGTGCCATGCAAGAGCGCATTACCTCTACCAAGCGCGGTTCTATCACCTCTGTGCAAGCGGTTTACGTACCTGCCGACGACTTGACCGACCCTGCTCCTGCAACAACCTTCGCTCACTTGGACGCAACCACCGTATTGAGCCGTAAGATTGCCGAGTTAGGTATCTACCCTGCGGTAGACCCGCTGGATTCTACTTCACGCATCCTTACGCCGGACATCGTAGGCGAAGAGCACTACAAGTGTGCACAGCGCGTGAAAGAAACCCTGCAACGCTACAAAGAATTGCAAGACATCATCGCCATCCTCGGTATGGACGAATTGTCGGAAGAAGACAAATTAGTTGTACACCGTGCACGCCGCGTACAGCGCTTCCTGTCTCAGCCTTTCCACGTAGCGGAAGCCTTTACAGGTCTGAAAGGCGTACTGGTAGATATCAAAGATACCATCCGTGGTTTCAACATGATTATGGACGGCGAATTAGACCATCTGCCTGAAGCCGCTTTCAACTTGGTGGGTACTATCGAGCAGGCTATCGAGAAAGGTGAGCGCCTGATGGCAGAAGCGAAAAAATAATCTGAAAAGCCATGCAAGTAGAAATTATCACCCCCGATAGAAAAGTATTTGAAGGCGCTGCCACAGGCGTTCAAGTGCCGGGTACAGGCGGCTCTTTTGAAGTACTTGAAAACCATGCGCCCATCATCAGCGCATTGGAAAAAGGCAAAGTGCGTGTGCGTACTCAAAACGGCAGCTATCAATACTTTGAAATTGACGGCGGGGTTATTGAAGTGCTGCAAAACAACGTAATTGTATTGGCTGAATCCGCAATTGCTGTTTAAATTATCGCAGTGCATTCAATCCATCAGCATATCAAGGGAAGTTGTCCGACAAACGGCAACTTCCCTTTTTTACAAATCATTATTTTATTTCCACCTCCCTGCACCTATGAATAACAAAGTTTCCTCGCGCAAAGATGCCATTCTGATGCTGGCAGATGGCACTATTTTCAAAGGACAGTCCATCGGAAAGCAAGGCACTTCCGGCGGCGAAATCTGTTTCAACACCGGCATGACGGGTTATCAGGAAATTTACACCGACCCCTCCTATTATGGGCAGATTATTGTAAATACCAATGCGCACATTGGCAACTATGGAACCAAGCGGGATGAAGTGGAGTCGGGCAAAGTTCAGATTCAGGGGTTGGTAGTAAAAACTTTCTCCGATGTGTACTCTCGCCACAGCGCCGATGAGGCTTTGCAGCAGTATTTGGAAGAGGCCGGCATTGTAGGCATTTGTGGCATTGACACCCGTGCGCTGGTTCGCCATCTGCGCAGCAAAGGTGCCATGAATGCAGTTATTTCTTCCGAATTGAGCGAAGAAGAAGCGCTCCGCCGCTTTTTACAGGATGTTCCCGATATGAACGGTTTGGAACTCTCCTCGGTTGTCAGCACACAAGAACCTTACTTTGAAGGCAACAGCGATGCATCTTTCCGCGTTGCCGTGCTTGATTTGGGCGTAAAAGGCAGCATTGTAAGCAACCTGACACGCCGCGGTTGTTACTGCAAGGTGTTCCCCGCCAAAACAACATTCTCCGAAATGCAGCAGTGGAACCCGAACGGCTACCTGATTTCAAACGGCCCGGGCGACCCTGCCGTAATGGACTATGCCATTGAAACCGTACAGCAAATATTAGCTGCCGACAAGCCCCTGTTTGGCATTTGCCTTGGTCATCAGATACTTGCGCTGGCAGCAGGCGGCAAAACTTTCAAAATGCACCATGGGCATCGCGGGCTGAATCACCCTGTTAAAAATCTGCTCACAGGCAAAGGCGAAATTACTTCACAAAATCATGGCTTTGCCGTTAGCATGGAGGGGATAGCAGACCACCCGCAAATAGAATTGACACACATTAACCTGAACGACAATACGGTAGAGGGCATTCGTATCAAAGGCAAAAAAGCGTTTTCAGTGCAATATCACCCCGAGTCATCGCCGGGGCCGCACGATTCGCACTACTTGTTTGATGACTTTGTAGCGCTGATGAAATCGGCGGGTTAATGCTCCTGCAACGCGAATTATTTGCTATCAGCTTGGCAATCAGTTTTTTTTGCATAAAGCAAATCCGAAGCATTAGCGCAAAAATGTGCAATAAAAAAACCATCTCTGCTACAATCGGAGATGGTTTTTTTGTTTTTTGCCGAAACAATGCTTGTGCTTATTCTGCCAGAGCTTGTTTCACCTTCTCGGCTGCATCTTTCAGAAGAATGGCAGAAGTTACTTTTAATCCTGATTCTTCTATTACGCGTGCGCCTTCTTCGGCATTCGTGCCTTGCAGGCGGACAATAATCGGGATGTTGATATTGCCAATTTTTTTGTAAGCCTCTACCACACCGTTGGCCACGCGGTCGCAACGAACAATACCGCCGAAAATATTAATCAAAATAGCTTTTACGTTCGGGTCTTTCAGGATGATGCGGAAGCCGGCTTCCACTGTTTGCGCATTTGCACCGCCGCCCACATCCAAGAAATTGGCAGGCTCGCCGCCGGAGAGTTTAATAATGTCCATGGTAGCCATTGCCAAACCTGCGCCGTTTACCATACAGCCCACATTGCCATCTAGTTTCACGTAATTCAGTCCTGATGCAGATGCTTCCACTTCCAACGGGTCTTCCTCGTTCAGGTCGCGCATGGCTGCAAGTGCCGGCTGACGGAACAAGGCATTGTCGTCTAAGTTTACCTTCGCATCAACGGCAATGATTTTGTTATCAGAAGTTTTCAGGCAGGGGTTGATTTCAAACTGAACCGCATCGGTAGCATCATAGGCTTTGTACAGCGCAGTAATGAACTCTACCATGCCTTCGTGAGCTTTTCCTGAAAGGCCAAGTTTATCGGCAATTTCTTTTGCCTGCTCGGGTTGCAAACCCTGAACAGGGTCAACCCATACTTTGATAATTTTTTCGGGAGTATGTTTGGCTACTTCTTCAATTTCAACGCCGCCTTCGGTACTTGCCATAATGACATTGCAAGCCTTGGAACGGTCTAAGAGAATTGCCACATAGTATTCTTTGGGTTCGCTTTCGCCCTTGTAGTAAACATCCTGTGCTACCAATACTTTATTCACTTTGCGGCCTTGTTCACCGGTTTGGACAGTTACCAGCGTATTACCAAGCAGGTTGCGGGCTACGGTTTCTACTTTTTCCAACGAAGTGCAGAATTTTACGCCTTCCTGTTGCGTTTCTTTGGTTTTGCCTTTGCCGCGTCCGCCTGCATGAATTTGTGCTTTTACAACCCAGCCTTCCGTACCTGTAGATGCCTGCAACTGACGCGCTGCCTCAACAGCCGCCTCGGCAGTATCGGCTACGATACCTTCCTGAATGCGAACGCCGTAGCTTTTCAGTATTTCTTTTGCCTGATATTCGTGAATGTTCATAATGGGCGAAAATTTGATTTTTTTTGGACTGCCAAAATTACGCAATCCCGACGAATGAACAACCTTTTAGTCATCCTCGCCTTCCCAAAATGCCAAATCGTCTTCCGATACGCGAAACTTTTCGGCATTTTTTAGAATGAGCGCCAAACAACGACCTGTGAGAATGGAGTCTTCCAGCGCATTGTGGGTTTCTGTTTCGCGCTCCATGCCAAAGTAAGCCGCCACGCTTTTGAGGCTCAACGATTTAGGCCCGGCAATCCCGTTGGCTTTCAGGATGCGGAAGTAAAAATTGGAAAGCACAAACAAATCCAACGGCCGATAGGAGAACTCCCAACTCATTTGCGATTTTTTGTAGGCAAAGCGTAAAAAATTAATATCAGTGGTTACACTTTGCCCGCATACAACAATTCTGCGAAGGTCGCTGCGGGTTTGCAAGTTGAGTTCATCCATCAACCAATCTTCAAAGTCTTCCAGCATTTCGTGAATCATTGGCGCATCGTCCAAGTCTGCAACGGTTAGGTTATGCACCTCCGATGCGGGAATAGAAAATCGCTCAGGATACTCGGGATAAACATTGCTCAGGTAGGTGGAAATTTCGTTCCATCGGTCATCGTATAAAACCGCCCCGATTTGTATGATTTCGTGATAATCCGGCTCTAATCCGGTAGTTTCTACGTCAAAAACAAGATAAGGCATGAATGATATGGGTTTATTGGCGATTTTTTTCGCGTGGTGGCGGATTCAGCATCCTGTGCACTGTTGCACTTTCGCACTGCATAGTCTGCTTCTTGCCATACAAAATGCAACAGATTACTGCACAAACCGCAATTTAGCACATAAAAAGGCACATCAAATACACCATGCAATTGAGTCAAACAAACCGACATTTCGCAAGTCGGATTTGAGATTTTAGATTTATGCAAAACTCTGAAAAACAAGTATTTAAACCTTACGTAGCTTGAAACACCATCGGGTTTGTGTATCAACAAAGCGCGCTGAAAGTTGTACCTAACTATCTGCAAATGGGGATGCTTACGATATAAAAACCCGATAGACTGCTACGACCTATCGGGTTTAATCTGCTGATATTCAGAAACTTAAAAAATCTTCTTTGCTAACCGCCCGTACTTTCACACATTTAGCGAAACTTCTTGCGGTCGGCAATAATTTTGGCAATTTCGCCGCTGAGCATATTTTCCTGACCGGCAGGGGGCAGTTCTTGACCGGCGCCGCTGCTTTCTCTTACTTGTTTAAAATCGGCAGAAATATCGCCAAGCGTTACAATCGTTTCCAGATTTTCAATCCGCTGACGCAATTCCGCATTCTCTTTGGCAAGCGACTGTGTCATTTTCAGTATTTGCTCCAATTGGGCAGATGTCTGATTTTTTTCTTTGCCTTGCTGAAGTTCCAGCTTTTTATATTTCAAAAAGGTAGCCGATAGGATTGCCGTTATAGGCACCGACATAATCACCCCTATGATAAAGATATCTTCCACCGTATTTTGTTTATGTTTTGCTACATTAAAGATACGGATTTCACGCAAAAAGTTGCACAAAATGCCATTCGTTTACAGCAATTTAAACTCAATGCGCCGATTTTTGGCGCGGTTTACATCGCTGTCGTTAGGAACTTGCGGCATTGTTTCGCCATAGCCTTTGGCAATCAGCCGCGATGCGTCAATGCCATTTTGCGTGAGGTAGCTGACCACTGCTTGCGCTCGTTTGCGGGAAAGTTCCAAATTGGCAGCATCTGAACCTACATCATCAGTATGCCCGCCAATTTCCACTTTTAGTTGCGGATTTTGCCTCATCAGAGCAGACAGTTTGCGCAGTTCCGTAACCGATTTGGGTTGAAGTTCCCATTTGCCTGTTTCAAAGAAAATATTGTGCAATACGATTTTAGCGCCTTTGTTAATCGGTTCCAGTTCAATGTCTATCTCAACATCTTTGCCGTCCTGTTCGGCATAGTTAAAAGTCAGGCTTTTGAAAAGATAGCCTTCCCGATTGACATAAAGTGCGTATTCCGAACCTTTATTTAACACAATCAGGTAGCGGCCGTTGGCAGCATCGGAAGAAACTTGCTGCTGTACGCTGTCGGTGGCAAGGTCTATCAACTCTATGCGGGCTGCAAGCGTTTTTTTAGTAGCAGCATCGCGCACAATGCCTTTTACATAGTTGGAAGCTACTGCCGGACGAATTTCTTCGGGCAGGTCAAACATATAAATCCGACTGGAAATCAGTTGATTGCCTATATTTTCCTCGTGCGAATAGTAGCCTTTTTTACTGTCGGCCGTAATGAAAAGCCCCATTTGGTTGCGATGGTCATTGATGGGGTAGCCCAAATTGACAGGCTTGCCCCAACCTGCGGTCGTGCGTTCCGATTTGTACAAATCGTAGCCGCCATAGCCCGGGTAGTTATCGGAAGCAAAAAAGAGTGTTTGACCGTTTACGTGGATAAAGGGCGCAACTTCATCGCCGCGGGTGTTGATTTGAGCCCCCAGATTGACGGCTTCACCCCAGCGCCCACTTTCGTGGCGTTGTGTAACCCAGATGTCATGCCCGCCAATGCCTCCCGGGCGGTCGGACACAAAGTACAGTGTGCGGCCGTCAGCCGAAAGAGAGGGTTGCGTATCCCAGTGACGGGAATTGACCGCAGGCCCCATATTTTGAGGCTCTGACCATCGGTCGCCCGTGCGGTAGCTGATGAACAGGTCGCAACTGCCGTATATTTGCTTATCTCTGTTTTCGCAAATGGTAAAAATCATGGTTTGCCCGTCGGCAGAAATCGTACACGTGCCTTCGTTGTAGGGGGTGCGCAATTCGTCAATGACTTTCGGTTGTGTCCATTTGCCATCTTGCAGATAGCTGATGAAAATATTCTCGTCTTGTGAACTGCCAAAACCTTCGCGCGCCGTGTAAATAATTTGCTGTCGGTCGGCAGAAAGAACAGGAAAATACTGCAAAGGCAGGTGATTGAGCGGTGCAGGCACGGGCTCGGGTTTAAACTCTACCGGCTTTTTCATGCCTTCTGCCGCATATTTGCAGGAAGCTACCCGTTTGCGCGCATCTTGTATCTGGTTGTTATTGCCGACTCCCATTGCCAAAAACTTTTCCAACTTGGCTTGTGCGGAAGCATAATCGCCTTTGCTGAAATCAATAACACCAATCTGGTAATAAACAGGCGCAAGTTTTCGGTCATCGGGGCTGATGGTGAGGCACTTGCGATAGTGTACCTCTGCCTCTTCGGTGCGGCGCAGCGTATTGAGTGCATTTGCCAGTGCATAATGCGCTTCAAGGAAATTGGGGTCTATATCTACGGCCTTTCGCAGTTTTTCTATACAACGGTCAAAGTCGCGGCGGCGCAAGAACTCCTTAGACTCTTCATACAGTTTTTCCGCTCTTTTATTGTTTGTACTCAACTGCGCATAAGAGGTGGCCGTAATCAACAGAAAAAAAGCAAGCCCGCAAAAGGCTAAAATTCGTTGAAACATTGTCGTTGGAAATGATAGTATTTCCATAACGACAAAAGTTATGCAAACTGCATACAAACCTGCCAAAAAATACACCGCTACCGGAACATGCGCAGCAGACGAATCAGGCCGGCAGGCAAACGGCTACGGTTGGCAATCTGCAAAATTTCGGGGTGTTGTCTGCAAAAATCGGGTGCCTCTTCGCGCAGAAAAACCGCCAATCGGCGTGCTTCGGGCAGGGCAAGCGCTTCATACAGGAAACTCAACCGCGCCAGTGTGTTTTCAAAAAGTGCCCATTGCAAAGCCTCGGGCGGGATGTTCCTTTTGACTTCGTAGCGCGCCTCCTCTGCCAACAATAAACCTGCATCGGCTGCCATGCGCAAGAGGTGCGCATCGGGCGACGACATACTATTGAGCAATCGCGCAAAAATGCGGGCATAGTCTTTGGCAAAACGTGCTTGTACGGCTACTCCTTTGGCATCTTTGTGCAACCGATAGCCCGATAAAACGGCTGTTGTCCCGATGAAGTCGCGCCCCTGCAAATACATGCGAAGGAATAAATCATAATCCATCCCGTAGTGCAGCGAGGTATCTATCAGCCCCACGGCTTGCAGTGCCTCTCTGCGAAAAAATGCCGAAGGTTGCGGAAAAGGCAGTTTGGCCAAATAAAGTGCCTCGGAGCAGGGAACGGGCGCTCCCTTTTCGGTTGTGGGGAAACCTTCGCCGAAAAGATGTGTTTTCCCATGCACAACCCATGCCTGCGGATGTTTGCCAAACAACTCGGCGACTGTATAGAGCGCATTGGGGAACAACACGTCATCGCTGTTGAGCCAAGTGATAATATCTCCGCCGGCTCGTTGCAAGCCTTTATTGATGGCATCGCTTTGCCCGTTGTCTTTTTCGCTGACCCACCAGTTGATGTGCGCGGCGTAACGGCGAATAATTTCCACAGAGCCATCGGTACTGCCCCCGTCTATCACAAAAAATTCCAGATTGGGGTAATCCTGTGCTATGACGGACTGAATCGTCTGTTCCAGAAAAGCTGACTGTTGAAAAGAGGGTGTAATAATGGTGATGCGGGGTAGCATGGGCGATACTGTGCAGTAAATATTGAGCAAAAGTAGCAACAACCGAGCGGTTAGAACAGCAAAACAACCTAACTTTAAGCGCAAGAACACCGGTTAAAATATGAGTCAAGTTATATGGATTACAGGGGCTTCCTCGGGCATAGGTGAGGCGCTTACTTATGCCTTCGCCAAAGACCCGAGCGTAAGATTGATACTTTCTGCCCGTCGGCGCGAAGAATTGGAGCGCGTGGCAAAAACTTGCGGGCTGCCACAGGAACAACTCCTGATTTTGCCCTTAGACCTTGCCGCAGGCCATACGCTCCCCGAAAAAGCCCAAGAAGCACTTGCCCAATTCGGCAAAGTGGATATTATGGTGCACAATGGCGGTGTCAGTCAGCGGGCGCTGGCCAAAGACACGCTTGTAGAGGTGGACAGGGCTATTATGGAAACCAATTTCTTTGGTGCACTGATTCTTACCAAGGCCTTACTGCCTTCAATGCTGGCGCGAAAGTCGGGGCGTTTTGTCGTTATCAGCAGTTCGGTCGGTAAGTTTGGCACACCTTTGCGCTCTACCTACGCCGCATCTAAACATGCGCTGCACGGCTTTTTTGATTCGCTGCGTGCCGAATGTTGGCGTGAAAATATCAAGGTACTAATCGTTTGCCCGGGCTACATCCGCACACAGGTTTCCGTAAATGCGTTCATCGGAACAGGCGAAAAACAGGGCACAATGGACGATGCACAAGCCAACGGTATTCCGGCAGAGGTCTGCGCAGAACGAATTCTGGCAGCCATCCGCAGCGATAAAGAAGAAATCAACGTGGCAGGCGCCAAGGAGTTGCTGGGCGTTTACGTGAAGCGATTCTTCCCTGCATTGTTCTCTAAAATGGTTCGCAAGATGAAAGTAACATGAGTGCGGATACGGCAACGCAAGCGATTTGCAAAAAGCAACAGGTCTTACAGCAAATCAACCGCGCCTATTTCCGCCACTTGCACCTCGGAGGGCTTCTTATCGGGCGATTTATTTACCTCCCTCACCTTGCGCCAAACAACGGCAATCACTCGGTCAATGGGTTGATTGTCTTTTAAACTCGTTCCTCGCACTCGCATGATGAGAAGGTTGTGATTTTTGCCCAACGATACGGCATAGCCGACACAGTCGGATTTAGGGTCTATATCGCTGACGCGGTCGGGGGGCAAGCCCTTGAACCAATGCCCTACGCCACTGTTGCAGTTGATGTTGGGTTGCATTTTGCTCATAAACAAATAGGCTTTCAACTGCTGCACCACTATCATATTGGCAGGTTCGCGCAGGCTTTGGCGGATGGAATCGTCGGAATAGCCCTTCGTGCGGCCGGCAAAGTCGTTGAACTGTTTCTCCATCCCGCGAAACAGTTGTACTGCCTGTTCGCCGCGCGCCTCGCGGTACTCTTCCAAATCAATATTGAGCAGCCCGAGGTTTTTATTGATTTTTGCCTGCAACTCACCGTATTTTCTCATGGTGGGATGCGTTCGCATATCTTCCATTTCATCGCCTACATTGCTGCGCCCCATGTCTTGCTTGGCAAATTTTATCAGGCAACAGAGTTGCGTTTTAATACTGTGCAGCGTTGCCTGCTTTTTGCGCAGTTGCTCATACATCCCGGGTGTCTGATGTATCTTTTCTACTCGGCGGCGGCGGCGGTCTTGCTCGCGCCTTGCCTGCTCAATATTGCGGTTTGCCGCATAAATAATATTGAGGTCTATTTGCAGCGTATCGTAATAATTGGCAAGAAAAGCGGCCTCCACCTGTTCAAATACGATGGAGTCGCGCAGGGTTTGCGGGCAGCGACAATCGGAAGTAAGTTCCTGCCTGCGCAACTCCGCAGCCTGCGCTTTTTTTTCATCGGCCGTATTCGTTTCTGAGGGCGGCGAATCTATGACAACCGCCATATGAGCAGGCAAGCCAAAATTACCGTTCGTGTGCCTGTCGGTTGGCAGCCACTCACCAAGCGCAAATACAAACGCTGCCAGAGCTGCAATGAAATATGCTCTTGTCATGGTACTTGTTGCTTATTCCAGCCGCTTGGCCAACTCTTCCTTCACATGCTCTACATTTTCTTCAATGGTAGTTTCATGTGCAGGCGCAGTTGCCGTAGCAGGCTCTTTTACAGGGAACAACAAAGAAGCAACAATACTTATGCCCAAAATTCCCAAAATCACATACAATGAGTGGATGGTTGTGAAACCAATTTCCGACAACCAATGATGGGCTATCATTTTCGTACCGATAAACACCAGCAATAAAGACAGCCCTACTTTGAGGTAGTGGAAAATATGAACAATATTGGACAGGAAGAAAAACATGGAACGCAGCCCCAGAATAGCGAAAATATTGGAGAAGAACACAATGTAGGGGTCTTGCGTTACGGCAAACACTGCCGGAACGGAATCTACCGCAAAAATCAAATCGGTAAATTCTATAATCATCACTACGACAAAAAGCGGGGTCAGATGCCAGTGCTCGTGTTTTTTGACAAAAAAGCGATTGCGTACATAGCGCGGATATACCCGAAACCATTTGGCGGCTATGCGCACAACAGGATGCTTGGCAGGCTCGATGGATTCTTCCTCATTTCGCTCGAGGAACATTTTGATGCCGGTATATATCAAAAAGCCGCCAAACAGATACATCACCCATGCAAAAGTCTGTATCAGCGCTGCACCAACGAATATAAAGATGAAGCGCATCAGAATTGCCCCCAAAATGCCCCAAAAAAGTACTTTTTTAAAGTACTTTTCGCGCACGCCGAAGGAAGTGAAAATCATGATGATAACGAAAATGTTATCTACCGAAAGAGAATATTCCAGCAGATAGCCTGTAATAAATTCCAGCGAAATGGTATCGCGATAGACGGCTAAACTTCGCTCAAAATCATCGGGATAGAGCACAACTTTGCCCGCCATGTAGGTATTAACAACCCTTTCCAAGTCCTGATAACTTTGTATGTCGTGTATCAGATGCCCTTGGCGGTCTAACAGGACATAAAAACCCAGCGCAAAAAGCACCCAAACGGCACTCCACGCAGCAGCTTCCTTGAACTTGACTATGTGGTCTTTTTTAGAGAACAGCCCTAAGTCCAACGCCAAAATGCCGATTATAAAGACCGTAAAACCGGCAAAAAAGATTATTTCATTAGATAACATTGTGTTTATTTCGCTTCATTTTGGTTAGGCGGCAGCACCATCTTGTAATGCCATATATCACATTCGGAAAACATTTCGCCTTCTGCCCGAAACCCAAATTTGGCATAAAGAGGCATAGCTGATAACTGTGCGTGCAGATAACGTGTTTTGCCTTTACTTTCAGGATGTTGTCTGATGTCTTCCAGTACAGCCGCCACTAATGCAGTGCCCACCTGTTTACCTCTAAAATCAGCCAATACGGCAAAACGTTCCATTTTTATTCCCTTATCAGTAAATCGCCAGCGCGCTGTTCCGCACGGAATGCCATCTGCTATTGCCAAAAAATGACGACTGGATGACTCAAACTCGTCATATTCCTCGTTTTCAGGTACTTGCTGTTCTATAACGAAAACGTTACGCCGAATATTGAAGGCTTTTTTAAGTTCTTCGTCCGCAATAATATGTTTTACGGAAATCTGCATAAAATGATTTGTGTTTTGCCCTATTTTTGGGCTTTAAAATTAGTTTTTGTTACACATGATTCAACGCATACAATCGGTTTTTCTGTTATTGGTGATGATTGCCATGACGCTGATGCTGTTTTTCCCTGTATGGAACAAACAGAACCCTGAAACAGGCGCCAAAGCATCGCTGACTATTGCCACCCTGCTGCACGAAGCCAACGGACAGGTTGTGCACAAACAAAACGTTATCTATCTGGGAATCGGCGCTGCGGTGGCCATTGTATTGGCAAGTATCTCACTGTTCAGCTACAAGAACCGCAAGTTGCAGGTAATGATTAACCTGATTAATACTTTGGTAATTATCGGTGTACTGATTGGAGAAGTGCTGTTGTCTTTCAAAGGCGAAAAGTTTTTCTTGCCCGCCGTGAAAGGCGCTTACGGCATCGGCTTTTACATGCCCGGGGTTGCGCTGGTGTGTAATGCGCTGGCCAATCGGTTTATTCGCCGCGATGAAATGCTGGTGCGCTCCATGGACAGACTGCGCTAATCTTCCAATGCATTCATAATGAATGTATTTTTCAGCAAAAGCCACAATAGGAAGAAAATCAGCCCCCACATCAGATACACCTGATAGTAATCTTTTACATCGCGGAAGCGTTTTTCTTTGACCTGAACTTTTTCGTAACGGTCTATCCGACTGAAAATTTCTGCCAGTGTGCTGTTGTCCTGCGCGCGGAAATATTGCCCTTCGCCAATTTCCGCCAGTTTGCGAAGGGTGCTTTCGTCCATGCTGTTTTCAATATAGCGCGTATCGCCAAACACGTTTTTGCCAATCGGTACGCGCCCTTCTTTGCCCACACCGATGGTATAAATGCGGATACCATCGGCAAATGCCAATTTAGCGGCATCTTCGGGGGCTATGTTGCCGGCGGTATTTTCGCCGTCGCTTAGCAGGATGATTACTTTTGTCTTCGCCTGCGATTCTTTCATGCGGACGGTAGCCACTCCCAAAGCACTGCCGATAGCCGTACCGCCGTCGGGAATCATATCAAAGTTGATTTCCTTCAAGTAGGTTTCCAACAAGTTATAATCGGTTGTCAGCGGGCTGAGGGAATAGGCTTCGCCGGAAAAAACCACAATACCGATTTTGTCTTGTGTGCGACCTGCCACAAACTTGCGCGCCACTTCTTTGGCGGCTTCCAGCCGATTGGGGCGAAAATCTTCTGCCTGCATAGACTCGGATATGTCTATACACAAAATAATATCTATGCTTTCCAGCGAGCGTTCTACCTGCTCATTGGTACGCTGCGGACGTGCTAAAGCCAGCACGAACATACTCAGCGCCAATAACAGCAATATACTTGGAATATGCCGCAACCATGCCCATGCGTCGTCGGTAGTATCGCGCTCCAACAAAGCAATTTCCAACTTCTGACGATTGCGGAAGTGTATCAGCCAGCGCAAAATATACAGTACCGGCAACAACATCATCACAAAAAAGTAATACCCCTGATAGGGAGCCGTACCCCAGTCAAACTGTTGCAGGGTAGCGGGCAGAAACCATTTCCACGACAACCACTCAGGCATTGCGCACCTCCTCTACTTTACGGCGATAGGCATCTTTGGCAAAATCTGCCAGAAAAACGGTGGCCTGAACTGTTGTCGCGTCTGTCTTCTTCCCGTAAATTGCCAAATCAAGTTGTCTAAGGGTTTGCTGCAAGGCCTTGTCGGGCAAAATCTCGGCTATTTCTTTGGAGGTATAAGTTGTGTATGGGATACCCTGCAATCCTTGCAGGTAGCTTTTCCAGATGGCAAGGGCGTGCTCGGCATCTGCGGGATTGAGCTGTCGTTGCGTATAGGGCAGGTATTCGTTCATAAAGCGTTCAAAGCGACGGCGCAGGCGTTGCAGGCGAAAAGCCTTGCGGATTCGCCCACCGAAAAGCCGATAAAAAACGCCCAGAAAAATCAGAAAGCCAAGGATGCCCGCACCGATGTAGGGGTAATTCCAACCTTTGTTTACTTCAAAGTAGTCGGTTGTCGGGATGAGTTTGGCACCTTCCACATCGGCGGCAGGAACAATTCTTTCCACCAAAACAGAGACGGAATCCGTCCAAAGAGTAGTGGTATCCCCGTTGCGCATGACAATTACCGGTACTGCAAAATGCAGCAGGCTGTCGGTCTGGAAGGTCGTCAGGATGTAAACGGCGCTGTCGGTGCTGATGCCCTCTCGGTCGGTGCGTGTATCAAAATATTTTTTGGAGGCCAACTCAAAGGGTTTGTAGTTGAACAGCGTATCGGGGAATCGCACTTCCATTGACGACGGATGCCGCAAAACAAGGGTATATGCCACCTGTTCACCCAGTTTAATCGCTTTTTTTTCAAAAGCCCCGACAGGCTTTACCTGCTGGGCAAAGCACTCATTTGTACCGAACAACATCAGTACAAGCACCTGAAAAGCATATAAAAACTTACGCAAGTTGTTCAACTGTCAATGCTGACAAAAGCAAAGATATAGATTTTACAACTTGTTGCCTTTCTGCATGGCATTCACTAAGGTCTCGGAAATAATTTTTGATACGCCGCTACCCATGGCGCTGTTCAAAATGCCTAAATCCAATTTGCCCGACAGTTGCTTCATCAGGTCGTTTTGCAAACTGTTCTTAGCAGCGGCATCTAATGAAAGCCCCTTGTTGGCATCTCCGAGCGCCGAGAGTTGTTCGCTGCTCAAAATACTGCCGATTACGCTGCCAAGTTGTTGTAAAACAGTCATAATCATTTGTTTTTCAATAGCCTCATTCACAAATGGCAAATCTACGGAAGCGTTGATTTTGTCTGCCAAAGCATTCAGTTGCGCAGGTGATAACATATTGCTTGTTCGTTTTTTGTGGCAAGATAGCTTTTTAGTCGGACTAATTGCCGAATTTGTTTCTGACGGCAATCATCTCGGCTATGATTGCGGGATTTTGCTCCCAAGCCGTGCCGACAACGGCAATATCCGCCCCGGCCAGATAGGCGTTTTCAAGCGATTGGGCGGAACGGATGCCGCCGCCAACGATTAACGGCAAACCGACCGCCTGCCGAACGGCTGTTATCATAGTCGGCGGTACAGGGTTAGCCGCTCCGCTGCCGGCTTCCAGATAAATCATTTGCATACCCAGCAACTCGGCTGCCATTGCCGTGGCAACGGCCACATCGGGCTTGTTGGCAGGTATCGGTTGCGTATTGCTGATGTAGGAAACGGTTGTCGGTACGCCCCCATCTACAAGCATATAGGCCGTTGGGATAGCCGCAAGATTCATCCGCCGAATCAAAGGGGCTGCTGCCACATGTTGGCTTATCAAAAACTCGGGGTTGCGCCCCGAAACCAAGGAGAGCAACAGCAGCGCATCGGCTGCGGGTGTCAGATGCTGATAGTTGCCCGGAAACAGCCATACAGGCAAGTCAAAACGGGCTTTGAGCCATGTAACAGTTTGGTGCACATCTCCAAGGGTAAGCAAACTGCCGCCTACCAACAATAAATCAGGACGATGCCTGCCCAATAACTGCCATACGGATGATTTATCATCAAATGACATTTTATCGGGGTCTATCAATACGGCAAGCAACCTTTGCCCGCCGTCAATTTTCTGCCGAATCAGAACTTCTGCCAATGTAGCACCTTTAATTTCTCAAAAAAACATAACTTTAACGCCGACAAAACTAACGGCAAGTGCGCTTTTAACCATGCGCCTGCATCCGAACAGGAATTATGATGACTGAGAATTACAACAGAACAAAGATAGTTGCAACCGTAGGCCCTGCCTCCAACTCCCGCGAAAAATTACGCGAACTTATGCTGGCAGGTGTAGATGTTTTCCGTTTGAACTTTTCGCACGGCAGCCACGAAGACCACCTGAAAGTTATTCGGCTCATTCGTGAACTGAATGAGGAAATGGAAATGACTGTTGCCATTCTGCAAGACTTGCAAGGCCCCAAAATCCGCCTGCGCGAGGTAGAAAACAACGGTATTATGGTAGAAGCCGGCGAAAAGGTCGTTATTGCCTATGAAAAAGGCATTGGTACCAAAGCGCGCCTGACCTCTACTTACAACCTTGCCAAAGACGTGAAGCCCGGCGAGCCGATTCTGATTGATGACGGAAATTTGGAGTTTGTAGTAGATAGCGTTACCGAAACAGAAGTTTTTGCGACGGTTGTATATGGCGGCCTTATCAAATCAAAAAAAGGCATCAACCTGCCCAATACACTGGTTTCTGAGCCTTCTCTGACACCCAAAGACATGGAAGACCTGATGTTTGGGCTTGCCAACAATGTGGATTGGGTTGCCCTCTCTTTTGTACGTCAGGCAGAAGACCTCAACGACTTGCGCCGCATTATCAACGAAAGCGGCAAAGTAACCAAAATCATTGCCAAGATTGAAACCCCGCACGCGCTGAAAAATATTGACGGCATTATTGCGGCAACAGATGCCATCATGGTTGCACGCGGCGATTTGGGCGTAGAAATACCGATGGAAGAAGTGCCACTCTGGCAAAAGAAAATTGTGCAGAAATGCGTAGAACAGGCCAAACCTGTGATTGTTGCTACACAGATGATGGAGAGTATGATTACCAACCCGCGCCCGACACGTGCCGAAGCCAACGATGTTGCCAATGCCGTATTGGACGGAACGGATGCAGTTATGCTCAGCGCCGAAACTGCCAGCGGGAAATATCCTGTTGAAGCCGTTAAAAGTATGGTGCGCATACTGACAGCAGCAGAAAATCACGGCGGCATCTATAACAAATACCATGACGTGCCCAAAGAAGGCAACAAGAACGAGTACAGTGCCAACATGATTGGTCATGCTGCCTGCCGCTTGGCCGAGCTGACCGAAGCCAAAGCACTCATCTGTATCACCCGTTCAGGATACAGTGCTTTTCAGCTTTCCAGCCGACGACCCAATGCGGGCATATTCGTATTTACCGAAAATAAGCATCTGCTAACTACGCTGAACTTACTTTGGGGCGTTCGTTGTTTCTATTATGACAAATTTCAAAGTACACGCCTGACACTTGAAGCAACAGAAAAAATTCTCGTATCAAAAGGTTATTTGCGGCAGGGAGATTTATTTATCAGCACTGCTACTACACCTATGAGCGAAGAGTCGCGCCGGACAAACATGCTCAAATTACACTGGGTTGAGTAGATTGTTACTTCGGCTAAACCATGTATCTTAGTGTATCCGTAAAAGCCTAAAACAAAAATCAGTTTGGTAGAAAAAGTCATTCAACTGGAAGATGTTTCACTTGTAGATTTCTTTGGTGCAGAAAACAGCAATTTGCGCCACATTGCACAAGCCTTCCCGCATACAAAAATTATTTCCAGAGGCAGCGAACTGCGCATACAAGGCAACAACGCCGAGATTGTTCGCATCAATGAACTTATCAACGGCTTGCTGGAATACTACAACAAGTTTGGCAAGGTTACGCCTGATAACATAGAGGCCTACCTCAACGAGCATAAAGACGAATGGGCAATTCGCAAAGATGCGGACGAAACCATTCTATACGGCGTACGCGGCGAAGCCATTAAGCCCCGCACTGCCAACCAGCGCAAGTTGGTAGAGGCAGCCATGAATAATGATATGGTTTTTGCGCTCGGCCCGGCCGGAACAGGTAAAACTTTCTTGGCAGTAGCATTAGCAGTACGCGCCTTGAAAAACAAGCAAGTAAAAAAAATTGTTATCACGCGCCCTGCCGTAGAAGCAGGCGAAAACCTTGGCTTCCTGCCCGGAGATTTAAAGGAAAAGATAGACCCCTATCTGCGCCCTGTATATGATGCCTTAGAAGACCTGATTCCTGCCGAAAAACTTAAATTTTATCAGGAGCGAAATATCATTGAGATTGCCCCCATCGCCTTTATGCGCGGCAGAACACTGAACCATGCCTTTATCCTCATAGATGAAGCGCAAAATACGACTGCCATGCAAATGAAAATGATTCTTACCCGTTTGGGGCCTCATTCTCAAATGATTATCACAGGCGACCGCTCCCAAATTGACTTGCCGCGCAAGCAGCGTTCGGGCTTGGTTGAAGCACTGAAAATTCTGCAAGGCATTGAAGGTATCGGCATTGTTGAGCTGCACGAGCGCGATGTTGTGCGCCATAAACTCGTAAAGAAGATTATTGCAGCCTACGACCGCTACGAGAAAAAAAGCGACGAGGAAGAAACAGACTAAGAACGGACTGCCGCCCATGCAGCATATGCCCAGCCAATAATCATAAGCACACCACCCACAGGCGTTATGGCGCCTAACCAGCCAATGTTCAACAGACAAAGCGCGTACAGCGAACCGGAAAAAATACACGTGCCGGCCAGCAACAACCATCCGGCGCGTGTTACTGTCTGTTGTTCGGCTACTTTTGCCCATATTGCCAATATCATCATGCCTAAGGCATGGTAGAAATGATACTTGACTGCTGTTTCAAAAGTTTCCAGCCTGCCGCTTGCTGCCAGCATAGGTTTGAGCCCGTGCGCACCAAATGCCCCAATGGCAACCGCCAAAGCGGCAGCCACAGCACCTGCCATAAATAATTTCTGAAACGAAGCGTTCATTTTATTTTTTGCGAATCAGTTGGTCAAAAACATTTTGCTCTAAGCGCAGCGGATAGCGATTTTCCAGCTCTTTGAGCCACTCAGCCTCCAAAAACTGTTGATAATCAGCCACAACAATTCCTCTGGTTTCACTTAACTCTTTCAGGCGCGCCGGTTGTACTTCGTGGATAATGACCCAGTGCCATCGGCCGCCAACTTGCAACTCATAATCTCCTTTGCGCCAAGCCGTTGCATCTACTATGGGGTTTTCTCCCTTGCCGAAAAGCCCTTCGGTCAGTTGTACAGAGAGCGGGACTTCACGATTCAGGTTTTGCACCATAATTCTTTTGTTACGGCCGTACACAGTCAGCTTGGCTTGCGGCGTACTGCCTTGTTTAATGGGCTGCAATGCTTCGGCAATACGCAGCGGACTAATACCGGCAGCAATGATACGCTCTTTTAATCGGCGCATCCTTTCCTGTGCGATTTGACGGCTTTCCCGAGGCGTATAATCAACACTCATCTCTACGATAGAGGTTGTATCGCGTCGCAAAAAGTTAAGCAGTTGAGCAAGGGACTTCCCCGTAACCGAATCGGGCAGCGTTTGGCCGACGGCGTAGGTTATCTGCCCCAAACCCGACATATCGCTGTCTAAATAGTAGTCTTTCTTGTATTCCTCTTTCACCTTTTGAAGTACCTCAGCCGATGAAACCGTATAAATACTCACCTGCGCACGGTCAGGCCACTGGTAGCGGTTGCGATTGTTATTAAAAAAGTTTTGCAGCCCTTCCTTGTCGGTGAGGGCTTTGCCCCATACCCGCTCCTCCATAATCTTAAAAAGCAAAATGCCTTCGCGGTACTCATTAATGAGGTAGGCATATTCGGGATATTTTTCGGCCAGATGTTTTTCTTCGTATTCAATCAATGATTGAGCGACAAATTGCTCGTAAAGTTCATTGACAAAGTTTTTCAGCACTGTGCCCGGTCGCTGCCCCATCCCTTGATTATTTTCCAGAAACAGCGCCGCATCGCGCAGCAAGTACGGATTGCCGTTGATGGTAAAAATTATTTTGGAAAGGTCTTTAGAGGCGCGGTCATAATTCCATTCGCCCTGCAAAATAGACGCATCGGGCATGGCAAGCAGTAGCTGCTTTACTTTTTCATCTTCTACCCACCGATTTTCTTTTTTGAGCTTGGCCACTAAATACGTTCGGCTGATTTGCCCGCGCGAGTCTTTATTGATTTTTTGGCGAAGCAGCGGCTCTAATTCACTAAACGGCTCTATGGGGCGTCGCTCTTTGAGCTTGATTAAGTGCCATCCGTACTGTGTTTTCACAGGCTCGGATATATCGCCAATGTTTTTCAACTGAAAAGCCGGTTCTGCAAATGCAGGAATCATGGTGCCGATGCTGAACCATTGCAGTTCGCCGCCAATATCACGCGAGTTGGCATCATCGCTGTAAGCCAAACAAAGAGAATCCCAAGAAGCCCCCATTTTTAAACGCCTTTGAATAGCGCGGATGCGCTCCAAGGCGGCTGCCGAGTCGGCAGAAGTGCCTCTTTCGGGGAAACGCGCCATAATATGCGCTACTTTGATAGCCCCCTGATTAGGACGGCGGTCTAATACTTTGACGATGTGATAGCCAAACTGTGTGCGCACTATGTCGGAGATTTGCCCGACAGGTGTGTTGTAGGCCGTTGTTTCAAAGTCATAAACCATTTGCAAGGCAGTGAAGTAGCCTAAATTGCCTTTCTCTTCTTTTGCCGAAGGGTCTTCCGAATAAGTGGCAGCCAACATGCCAAAGTCCTCGCCGGCAAGTGCTCTGCGGCGCAACTCCTGAATTTTACGGAAAGCCGCCAGCGTATCTTGCGGCGAGGCATCCCGCTTGCAACTAATCAGGATGTGCGAAGCATTGATTTCTTCCTGCAACCGCTGGTAAGCCTCTTTTACCATACGGTCTGTGTAGGCATTTACGGAAAGATATGGTTTGGCAAGTTGCTTTTTGTATTCTTCAAACTCCGATTTGTACTCGCGGGTAGTATCATACCCCAACGTGCGCGCCTCCATTACTTTCCGTTTAAATTTGACGAAAAGTTCCAGATAGTTTCTCAAATCCTGTGCAGAGTAGGCCGTTGAGTCGGCGCTATTGTTTTTTTCATACAAATAGCGAAACTCTCCTACGCTCACGGGTTGTGTGCCGATGTAAGCGAGTGTGCGGCTCTCGTTAGTTGTACCAACGGTTGTGCGTTGCGTGTTACAACTCCCAAGAAGTCCCATACCTGCTATTACAGCTATGGAAAATCTGAAAACAGGCGTTCTCATTAACGTTTGGACTTTTGCTTATAAACAGAGCTAAGATTTTGGTCTAATAACCGGAGGCTGTTGCCGATACCAACTACTACGGCAGAGAAAAATTCAGGTTGTATGCGCTCAAATGTATCGGTGGGCTTGTGATAGTCTTCGTGGTCTTCCGTACCAAAATAGATAAAAGGAATGCCTTTTTGATGAAACGGTGCATGGTCGGAGGCATTGCTCCAATCATCGCCTGTCTGTCCTTTATGGGGTTCGTCGTGCCCGAATTTGAGCGAAAAGCCTTTAAAGGTTTGGCCGGCAATAATTTTTTTCAGTAAAGGATAATGGTAGGTGCCTACGGCATACAGTTCCTTCGTATCGCTGCGGCTTACCATATCCATATTGATATTCAGTGCCAGTTGCTCAATTGGGAACGGTGTGTTGGCAACAAAATAGCGGGAGCCGTGCAAGCCCATTTCTTCCGCATCGGGTGTAAGAAAAAGCATGTTATGCTGGGGCTTTTCTTTGGCAAATCGCTCTGCCAGCGCTAAGAGGGCAGCTACGCCGGAGCCGTTATCGTCAGCACCCGGGAAAATATCGTTTCCTGTTTTTCCCAAATGGTCGTAATGTGCACAAACCACTATCCATAGGTTTTTGTTGCGCCCTTCAACCACTCCTGCCAAATTAACGCCCTGCAAAGTTTCTCCGCGTCGGGTTTTAAACTCAAAGGGCTGCTCATAGCTGTTGCCAAACGCAGGTTTCAGCCCAATTTCCGCAAATCTGCTTTTCAGAAACTTTCGCGCCTTGGCGGCTCCTTCCGTACCGGTTCGCCTGCCTTCCAGTTCAACAGAAGCAAGTGTGCGCAAATCGTCTAACAGTCGGCTTTGAGTAGAGGCGGTTTGTGCCGAAAGGCTAAGCGATGCGGCAATGAATAAGAACAGGAAAATTGATTTTTTCACGTGTGTGGTGGTATTAAGAATAGTGGTAAGCGTTTTGCAAAATTACTGCAAAATTTAATGACGACAGTGCCTATAATGCCACCTCCCAAGCCTGTAATTTATTCTGATTGCCGACAAACACCTGTAATATCTGCTTTTGTTCATTTAAGCGAACAGATACCGGCAAACGAGTAGGTATTGCTTCACGTGTCAATAAATCCCCATTGGTAAGATACAGTTTACAAGCACCTATTTTTGTGTTAGTTACGGCAACCACATCGGCTCCTGCACCAAAGCCGAAAAACTGCACCAAATGAGGGCTGTCGTCTGCCAACAAAATACGGAACAACCATTTTCCGTTGATACCGCTGCCTGTCAGCACATTATTCACCTGTCGGGTTACTATCCATCGCCCGCTGCCGCTGCGGTCGGTACAAAAAGTGAAATAACCGCCACCGGCATCGTCGTAGTACTGCTCGCGGGCTACAATTTGCCCATTGAAATTAATTTTTAATAACTCTCCGTTTTCAGTAAGCACCCTCACGCAATAGGCGGCAAAATCCGTCCCGGGCTCTACCAAAGCCGCCGGATAGACCCGCTTTTGCAACAGCACCGGAAATCCGGAGTAGCTTTCGCCGTTTCTTTTCATGAGCATCACCCCGCCGTCTTCCTGAACGGCAACCATGCAGTCCTTGGATTGTGTGCGCACATGCATCAGAGGCACTGCCGCAGTACCCGATATTTTTCGGGGCGCCCATCCTTGCAGCAATTGCCCGCTTTTATTGAGCAGAAAAATATCTCCGTTATTGGTTGAAACTGCAAACCTGTAATCTTTGGTATTATCGTAATCTATCACCCCCAACTGGTCTAAAACCCCTCCCCAGTCATGTTTTATCGGAAATCCGCTAACTACTCGCCCCAAACGGTCTATCAGATAAACCGCATGAGTTGTTGTAAAAAGATATTGCAGCTTGCCGTTGTTCAGATAATCTATTTGCGAGTAGTTACTTGTAATCGCTGCGCCCATCGGCAAACTCCATAACTTTTTACCGTTGGCCGATACCAAATGCAGGTTATTATTTTGGTCTTGAAAAATCAACTCTACGGAGCGGTCATTATGATTGATAACCAACTGGGGCTGCTCGCGCAGCGGGCTACCTACGTTTACCTCCCATAACTTCACAGGCTCTCCGCTGCCTGTATTTTTCCTGTCGCTATGCCCCAATACAACCCTTGCAGCAAAGTGTCCTTGTGGTTTTCCGTTCAACTCCAAGCCGAAGTGCGTAAAAAAAAGCCATCTGCGCAAATAAGCAATCGCGCGCTTTTCTGTTTCCGGGTTCAGATAATTTTGCTGCCGACTCCAATTGCGTTTGTGATTAACAATCAAGCTCACATGCGATGCGGAATCCATTCCGTCAAACAGATATTGCTTTTCCGGCAAAGCCCATGTATTGCCTCTGTCAATATCATCCGCATAGCGCTTGATAGCAGCTAAACTGTTGCCAAAAATCAGATGCTGCTCATTGGCCGCCGCAAATACTTGCCTGAATCCTCCGAAACCTTCGCCAAATAATAACTTGGGCAATTCGGGTAAGGGCAACTGCACTATCCGCAGTTTGCCATACCGCTCGTTAAACAACGTATCTTTGGGCGTAGGCAATATCTCCTTCGCCGCTTGTTCCAATATCCGCAAGGCCTTACGCGTATCTTTGGCAGCTACCAGCGCCCATCGGTCTGCCATGCCTTCGGCAGAAAGTTCTGAAACAGCCAACGCCATTTCACCACTCAGCAATTGATAAAAAGCCTCTGTATCCAGATTGCTCTTATCTGCCAGCGAATCCATCGCATCGAGCAATAACGGCTGATGAACCGACCAATATTTTCTCAGTTGCCGGTACAGCAAGCCCCCGTCTGCCGCAGCCAAACGATATAAATAAGCCGTTTCGCCGGGTATTCGGCCTGCAATAGGCCGCAACGGCAACGGTGGATTGTCTTTTAAAAAATAAGTCAGTTGATTTTCCCGTTCATTGGCCGTTGCCCCAACCCAACGCAACCTGTTTTTCTCTATCTCCAGCCCAAGCAACACATCATCTGTCAAATGTGCCAACATATCCATGTCGCTTGCTTCGGCAAAAACCCCTATCCACTCTTTCAGTTTTTGGGAGTTTACATACAAGCGCACGGGCGTATCGGCCACCAACTGCCTTGCCGTAAAAAGGCTTGCATGAGCACTCTGAAAATTATTGCGACCCAAACTGTTATACGTCCGAACCACATCTTCAATCAGATACGGCGTAAAACTGCCTACCCAATAGTCATCTGCCAGCAAAAAAGTAAATACGCGGCTGTGGGTTTTGTCCATAAGTTCATACAAATTCTCCCCCTGATATACCCGCGTTTCTCTGGGCATTGGCTGAAAATCGACAAAAAGCCGTTGCAGTTTCTGTAATACATCCTCCGTAGACGATTCAGCAGGAATATAAAATACCGCATCAAAATCATTCTTGGCCGTTACATGCAAACTGACATAAATTGTTTGCTCATTTATTAGCAGAGAATAGTCTGCCACTGCACTGTCTAAACGTGCTGCCTGCTGATGTATCCGACTGAAAAAAGGCACTTGCCGAAGTTGTTCCCACGCAGCGCTATTACGAATATTGCGCCATTGTGTACCCGCATCCCTTATTTCAAAAACAGCCACCGCACCGGCCGGAATTAACGGCCATGCCGGATGATTGCGATACTTATCAAGTAAATAATATGCAGATTGCACAAGCCCAAAAACCAGTACCCCTATCAGAATCGCAATAATCAGACGTTTATACTGTTCCCAAATCCCGTTCATCAATAGCAGCGTAGTTTATCTTTTTCAAAGTTATGCTAACTGTACCGAAAAAATTTCATGCAACTTTTCATATATTTAGACGTTTATCTAAATATCTAACTCACTTTAAGCGTGAATACCATCTTTAAAGCCTTAAACGACAGCACCAGACGCGAAATACTTGAACTACTGAAAGACCGCGACCTGACAGCAGGCGAAATAGCCGAACATTTCCAAATCAGTAAACCAAGTATTTCGCATCATCTTGACCTGCTAAAACAGGCAGAACTTGTGATAAGCGAAAAAAAAGGACAGTTTATTGTCTATTCCCTCAATATGACCGTCGTAGATGAGATTTTAGAGTGGCTGTTCCGATTCAAAGCACCCAATAAATAACCATTCACCTCAATTCCGATGACTATGAAACTCAATCGCACCGATTTACTGGCCACTTTGCTCATAATAGCCCCTTTGGCCTACGGGCTGTGGTTATATCCGCAACTCCCCAATCCAATGCCTGTGCATTTCGGCCTCAACGGAGAAGCAGATGGCTTTGCGCCCAAAAGTTTATTTTATATTTTTTTGCTGCCCTGCCTGAATGCAGGCGGTTATTTCTTCACCAAACTACTTGTACAACTTGACCCCAAAACAGCCAAAAGAAAAGGCAATATATCAGTCCATTTAGATAAAATATTGCTTTCCGTTGCCCTTTTACTAAGCATCATTTCATTTTTCGTTTTCCAATCTATGGTAAACGGAAGTATCGCCTTGGGGGCGGGCCGACTTATCCCAATAGCCTTAGCCTTATTTATCAGCGTTATAGGAAACTACATGAACAACATTCGGCCTAACTACTTCGTCGGGTTCCGCACACCTTGGACATTGGAAAACGAAGAAGTATGGCGTAAAACACATCAGTTAGGAGCTAAAATATGGTTTTGGGGCGGCATTGCAAGTGCTATTATAGCCACATTCAGCACGCTGCCTATCGGTATTGCCATTGTGATAACATTCATCGTAACAAGCGCAATTTTTATCATGTACTATTCGTACAGCATATACCCCAAGTAAAATATATCCGAATAAATTTTGGTTAAATCAGATTTTGTCATTGGCGATAAGCAATTTCTGTCCTAAATTTATCATCATATCAACCTCATAAATATTATGGAAACGATTTTAGCCAATGACTTTATCGATGTAAGTTACGATGCCATGCATCAACTTATTATCGCTGTTTGGAAACCGGCCTCAGAACACATGACAGATGATGATTTCAAATTTGTTAATCAAACCTATCTGAAAACCTCTCAGGAAAAAAAAGTACGCCTGATAGAAATAGATACCCGAAACATGCGCTTTGCTATCCACCCCGATTTACAGGCATGGGTAGCAGAAAATATTGTTGTCCCTATGGTAAGCAACGGCGCCCAAAAATTAGCGATTATTGTAAGCGAAGACCTGATTGTGCAACTCTCCATTGAACAAACAATGGAAGAAACTGAATCCATATTCCAAACCCGCTATTTCAGTAATCAGGAATCCGCAAGAAAATGGTTACTGGCATAATCTGACTCAACATGACGCTACCCTTCTTTCCGCTAAACATCGTTGTTTATCCTTACGAAACGCTCAACCTGCACATATTTGAACCCCGTTATCGCCAACTTATCGGAGAGTCGCTAAGCAACCATACTACATTTGGTATGCCTGTGTTTTTGGATAATGCCGTTCAGGAAATCGGTACAGAAGTGCGAATCAAAGAGCTTGTAAAAAAATATCCGGACGGCACGATGGATATAAGAGTAGAAGGGACTCGTATTTTTCAAATCAATGATTTTTTCCAAACGATGCCCGGCAAACTGTATGCCGGCGGCAATGTCTCATTCCTCCCGATTGAAGACGACAGCGATATCATAGCCCGCACACAAATTCTTGAACAAATAAGCGAGCTTTACCGATTAATGAAAGTCCAACATCACTTTGAAGCTGATGCACCATTCCTCAGCTATAAAGTTGCACACAAAATCGGACTTTCGCTTGTACAACAATATCAGGTATTAAGTTTATTAACAGAAAGCGAGCGATTAGACTACATTGGCGGCTGTCTGTATCAAATAATCAATATCGTTCGTGAAACAGAACGTGCCAAAGAAATCATTCGCATGAACGGTCATTTTCGCAAGTTCGACCCACTCCAATTTTAGCCTGTGTCTGCCATAGTTGGGGAGCACTACGGGAATATCTCCCCTGTTGTTGTTGGGTGTTGATTGGTTATAAAACAGTAACGCCTTTCTGCGGTCTTTGCAGAAAGGCGTTGATTGATTTTAAAGTACTGGCGGCGACCTACTCTCCCACCTGTTACGGCAGTACCATTGGTGCTACGGGGCTTAACTTCTCTGTTCGGAATGGGAAGAGGTGAACACCCGTGCTACAGCCACCATGATATC